>CACYDQ010000116.1 GCA_902773215.1 uncultured Spirochaetaceae bacterium
GCTCCATACGGCTCCATACGGCTCCATACGGCTCCATACGGCTCCATACGGCTCCATACGGCTCCATACGGCTCCATACGGCCATAACTATGCTCTAAAGAATTCCATATACGTAAACATCTCCTCGGGGAAGAATTCCGCACCAAGCCTGGCTCTGTCGGGCTTGGTGCGGCCGTTTTTTCCGGGGGCAAATATAACAAATCAGGAGACATAGAATGAAAAAGACTCTTATCCGCGGCCTGGCCCTGCTTGCGGCAGGTCTTCTGGCGGCATCCCTTTCGGCCTGCAAGGACAGCTCGAAGAGCGACAAAGATGGCGAAACCTACACCCCGCCCGCCAGCACCGATACAGGTAGTAGCGGTACGGCGGCTGGCGGCACTACGACCGAGAGCGAGATTATGGCTACTGGCTACAGTGTTGCTCATACATTGAAAAACAGCCTTAATGCGGGTGATGTTTCCGTGCTCAAATCTTTCAAGCCCTCTTCTGCCGCACCCGCTGCCGGAATTACGACCCAAAAGATTTCCGATATTTATTCTCCCGTTGATGTCCTTGCGTGGCTTGACGGGGAAACCATCTGGTACTATGCGGCCGGCTACACTGACAGCGGCAAGAAAATCCCGATGAACAAGGACTCTGGCGGGATGTTCTCCGACTGTAAGGGATTGAAGTCGATAGACCTGAGTGGCTTCGACACGTCCAGGGTCACGAAAATGGGCGGTAATAATGGAATGTTTGACGGCTGCACGAACGTGACGGATTTGAACCTGAGCAATTTTGATACAAGCCAGGTTACGAGCATGAACCGTATGTTCTTCGGATGTTCCAGCCTGACGAGCCTTGACCTGAGTAAGTTCAACACGAGCAAGGTCACCGATATGAGCGATATGTTCTCCGGCTGCTCCGGGCTGACCAGTTTGGACTTGAGCAGTTTCGACACGAGCAGCGTTACGAAAATGAGCCATGTTTACGGTATGTTCTACAAATGTTCCAGCCTGACAAGCCTTGACCTGAGCAGTTGGAATACGGGTAGTGTTACAAGCATGAGCAGTATGTTCTACAGATGTTCCAGCCTGACGAGCCTGAACGTGGGCAGCTGGAATACGGGTAGTGTCACCAGTATGAGCGAGATGTTCTCCGGCTGCACGGGACTTACGAGCCTGAACGTGGGCAGCTGGAATACGGGTAGCGTTACAAGCATGAGAGAGATGTTCTCCGGCTGTACGGGGCTTGCGAGCCTGTCTGTGGGCAGCTTGAACACGAGTAAGGTTACTGACATGAGCGAGATGTTCTCCAACTGTACGGGGCTTACGGGCCTTGATTTGTCCGGCTGGAATACGGGGAGCGTCACAAACATGAGCAAGATGTTCCATGAATGTTCCAATCTTGCAAGCCTTGACGTAACAGGATGGGATACAGCCCATGTTACTGATATGAATTCTGTTTTCTACGGATGTTCCAGTCTTTCGAGCCTTGATTTGAGCAGCTGGGATACAGCCAACGTTACGAACATGCTCTTCATGTTTGAATACTGCGTAAACCTGGGTACCATTTTTGCTTCTAATCGCTTCGTGACGACAGGAGTTGGGGCGTATTGTGATAATTATATGTTTTATTGGTGTACCAGCCTTGTCGGTGGGGCAGGGACAACATACAGCTCCGGCAGTACAGGCAAAGACCGTGCCCGCATAGACGGCGGCTCGTCTGCCCGCGGCTACTTTACTGCGAGATAGGCCGGCTTCGGCACGGCTTCCTGCCTCCCGTAGATTTCGTTCCCTATGACAGCCTCGCCCCGGTTCTCGGACCGGGCGGGGCTGTTTTTGTTCACGCGATGGCGGCGGTTTTGGGCTCCTCTACGCCGAGGAATGATTTGAGGGCATCTTGAAAGACCTTTGAGCAGTTTACCTGCTTTTCGTCGGCAAGGGCCGCAAGCCATGCGGGGAGGGAAAGGGTCTTCTTTACGAACGATGTCCTTACTGCGGCACGGACGGACGGCATGAACACATCGATGACGGCAGGGACACAGTTTGCCCCGAGTGCTATTTCAGTGAGGGGGCGTGACTCCGGGATTGCCTCTCCGTCCTGCTCCATTCCGAACAAATGGAGTCCCAGTGCTTCCCGTGCATTCCGTATGGCTTCTTCAGTTGCATTCGCATCCGCACAGGAAAAACATCCGGGCAAGTCAGGGAAGCTAATGTTGATGCCGTCCTCGGCGTATTCCAAGACAGCTATAAATGCATATTCGTTTTTCATCAGTGCTTCTCCTTCTGGGATATTCCAGCCTGCTTGAAAATGTTCCTAACTGTTCCAATCGGAACTTTCCGTTTCGGATGTGGAACGGTTACTCGCCCCGATTTTGTTGGATGCTTAAACTGGTGGTGACTCCCAACGCAGGCAACCTCATACCAGCCATCCGCCTCAATTATCCGTATCACGTCTCGTGAAGAGTATTCCAATCAGCTCTCCTTATGTGCACTGTACATAATTTATTATGTATTGTCAAGGAAGTCGAATCGTCTCCTTGAACCACCCCCGCACGGCCTTTTCAAATGCCTCCGGCAGGGGGGCTTCGATGCGGGCCGGCAGGGCGAGGGGATTGTCCGGGGAAAACTCCAGGCGGAGGGCGTGCAGGAAAAAGCTTCCGCCGCCAGAGTGCCCGCCGGGGCCCCCGTATGCCCTGTCGCCGTAGAGAGGGTGGCCGTGCAGGGCTGACTGGGCGCGTATCTGGTGCTTGCGGCCGGTCAAAAGCTCGTACTGCACCAGTGTCAGCTCGGCCTGCCCCTTTCGGCCATAGCTGGCGGGATGCACCCGGGTGCAGGCAAGAACGCCGCCATCTTCTCCGTCTGCCGCCCGCCTGACGGTGTAAAAGCCTCCGTCCCGGTTGTCGCCGCTCTCGCCCCCCGCTGTAAGCCGGTCTTCCCACAGGGCATCCTCTTCCAGCCGTCCCATGCAGATTCCGAGGTAGAACTTCCGTATTGCCCGCTCCTGTATCGCCTTGCTGAACCATGCGGCCCCCCGCGCGCTCCGGGATATGGCGAGGACTCCCGAGGTGTAGCGGTCCAGGCGGTGGAGGGGGGCGGGGGTAAAGGAAAGCGAGCCGTGGGGGCCTTCTGCTTCCCATTCTGCCCTGACAATCTGGCTTATGCTTATGTCACAGCCGGCGGACGGCTGTACGCTGATGCCCGCAGGTTTGTTGATGAACATGAGGTCATCGTTCTGGAAGAGGATTTCCAGAGTTGGTCCTGCTTTTGAAGCGCGGGTCGGCCGCGTGCTGGCAGAAGACGGGGAGGGGAGGGGGAGGCTGCCGGGAGCCGGGCACCGCGCTTGTGCCGTGGTCGGGCTGTTCGGCTGCCCATTTCCCGCTCCTGCTGTCCCCGGTATGAGGAAGCAAGCTATCTCTATCTTGTCTCCCTCGTGCACCCGTGCGGACGCTTCTGCCTTGCTCCCGTTCAGCTTGACGAGCTTTTTCCGCAGGGCCTGGAAGATATTGACGCTGGCTACCCTGCTGTCCGGAGCTGCCCTGCCGTCCAGCACCGCCCGGACTACCCTGTCCAGGCGTTTTCCCTCATCGTCCTTGCCTGCCGTGAATGTCGTGAATTCCATGTACTCGCCCGCCGCCTTCTAAAAAAATCGGCCCCCTCTTTAGAGACGCCCCGTTCTGCTGTCCGGCTCACAGGCCCATCGAAGCCAGGAGGGAGGAGAGGCACTTGCCGAACGCGTCCAGCTCCCTGCCCCCGTAGCTCTCGCGGCTGTGCCCCTTGTGCAGGCCCAGGGCTTCCATCTGCATGGAAAGCTCCCGCTCCTTGAGCCGTTTCTCTACCGTCCGCTTGTCGTAGCACACGCCCCGGTCGTTGATGACGTGCACCCCCTTGTCAACGAGCCGGGCGGCCAGCGGGATGTCCCGGGTCGCCACAATGTCGCCCGGCGCACAGCCGTCTGCAATGCAGTCGTCCGCTGCCCCGGGAGTCTGGGGACATAGCCTCATTTCAAAGAGGGTGTTTTGGATGCTGAACGCTATGTCGTGGTTTGCGACGTAACTGACGCGAAGCCCCTTGCTGGCCGCAGTCTTCAGCAACAAGTCACGCGCCCTTGCGGGGAAGGAGTCCGCATCCACCCAGATCCGGGCTGTTTCTGCCACGGGAGGCGCTTCAGTCAACATCTGAGAGGACCTTGTCTATCTTTTCTATCATGTCGGCGGTAATGCGGTTTGCTTCCGCATCGTTGGAGTTGTTCAAGGCCTTGGAGTAGCTTGCGTTGCGCTGCTTCTCTTTGTACAGCTCGTCGACGAGGGTTATTCCCGCCATGATGCTTATCTCAAGGTTGTCTTTTATTTTGCTTGTGCTTTTTATCGTGCTGATTATTTCTGAATAATAGGAGAAGAGCTTTTTGAGGTATGCGTCTTCCTCCGGGGCCTGCACGGCAAAGGATGTTCCCAAAATGTCTATCTGGAGTCTGCCCATTGCCGCCGTCCCGGAGAGATACGATTAGAAAATGTCGAACTGCCCGTTCAGGGAATCCGCGTCCTGTCTCTCACTTTCTGTGGGATTGCTTGCTGCGGATTCATCTGCCGGAGCCGGTGCATTTGGATCTGCCGGGGGCTCAGCGGGAGCAGGACCCTCAGCGTCAGGGGCAAGCTCGTTGACCTGCACGTCGGTGGACGTGTTCGTCGCGTCAGCAATCTCCTCGGTAACTTCCTTAAGCTCCTGGGACTCCTCGGTAGAGTTCGTTGCATCGGTGTAGTCGAAGGCAGGGGCATCATCATCCTCTACCTCCTCATCACCTGATGTCTGCGAATCCGCCTGAACCGGGGAATCAGTCCCCTCTGTCCCTGCGGACTGCGCAGAATCCCCGTCGAGAACTGCGTTCTCAACGGTATCCAACCGGTTCAAGGCCGTAAGTATGCCTTCCTCAATCTTGCCCTGATTTGCTTCAAGGAAAGAAACCAACTCCGTTTTTTCGTCCAATGCCTTTGTGAGCTCGGCGCACTTGGTGCGCAAAGCAGCATTGTCGTTTTTCAGCTGTTCAATCTGTCCCGTGAGGAAGTTGATTTTTCCTACAGCGGTCTCAACCTTTTTCTGCAATAACAAGACTTGATCGAGGGAAATCATACCTACTGCACCCTATGCGTTTACGATTTGTTACGCGCTCTGAGCCTCGCCCAGTGCCTTCTTGGCGACATCAACGACTGCCTTGAACGCCACGGGATCCTCAACGGCCATGTTGCTCAACGCCTTGCGGTTGATGATGACGTTTGCCTTCACCAAGCCGTTGATGAAGCGGCTGTA
>CACYDQ010000117.1 GCA_902773215.1 uncultured Spirochaetaceae bacterium
AGTCTTGTCCGTCAGGGCTGCCGCAATGCCGTCTATGTCAAGCGAGAAGTCCGCCTTTGTCGGCACGGGAACGAGCGTCCCGCCGTAGTTATGGACGTAATGGGAATACTCTGCAAAGAAAGGGGCGGGAACGATGACGGTGTCCCCCTCGTTCAGGATTGCCTTCAAGAGGCTGTTCAGGGCACCGGCGGCTCCGACAGCCATCACGACGCAGTCGCCCGTAACAGGAACGCCCTGCTCCTTCGCGGTCTTGACGGCCATCGCGTCGCGGGCAAAGGGATAGCCTGCATTGGGCATGTAGCCGTGCCAGTTCTTTTCCCGGACGGCGGCAATCTTCGCTATGGCGGAAGCCACTCCCTCCGGCGGATCCAGGTCGGGGTTCCCCAGGCTGAAGTCAAAGACCTTGTCCTCCCCGTACTGCTTCTTGAGGGCGACCCCCTCCTCGAACATCTTCCTGATGACGCCTGAACCCTTGCTGTTCATCGTCTCCTTTATATAGCGCGAAACCGGCATTCCACAGCCTCCGTATGATTTCTATGGGAACGCAGTATAGCACACAAGAAAGGCTTATACAACTGAATATTGCCTTCCGCTTTCCACCATGCTATACTTTTCGCATGAAAGCTATCGTTTCCGCCATTGTCCTAACCACTGTCCTTGCAATCCTGCCTTGTACCGCAGAGGAGGTTTCCCCCGTCTCCGTAGAGAAAATCGGTGTCTACCCCTGCGGCAGGCAGCCCAAGCAAGTGCTTTTCTCGCCCGACGGCAGATATGTCCTGCTTCCCCTCCTGGAGGACACGGGCTTCGACGTGTTCAGCGTGGCGGAAAAAAAGGTCATACGGAGGATTTCCCCTCCTGACGCGGACAAGCATGGCTTCGCGGAGGGGCTTTTCATCCCCCAGAAGGGCGTTTTCCTCGTCTCCCAGATGACGACCGGCAACCTCTACGAATACAGCTGGCCAGGCTTCGAGTACAAGCGGACGATTAAGACCGGCGGAACCTGGTCCAAGTTCATCGCCTGGTCGGAGGAGAGGAACTTGCTCGCGGTCTCCAACTGGGTGTCCAACGACATATCGCTTCTGGATTATGAGACGGGCAAGCTCATCCGCCTAATAGCAACAGGCAAAGCCCCACGTGGAATGCTCTTCCTGGACGGCGGAAAGAGTCTCGTAAGCCTTTCGTTTGATTCCGGCATGATTGAAAAGTTCGATGTGGACACAGGCAAACGGATAAAACTAATACAGATAGCCAATTCATGTATGCGACACATCGTCTGCACGGATGATAAGCTAACAGCATTCGTCAGCGATATGTACAACAGACAGATTTACAAAATTGACCTAAAAGCATTCAAAATAACAGGACAGTGCAAGGTATACCGCAATCCCAACACTATTGACCTGCTCGCCGGGGGCCGCTGGCTTTTTGTCTCCACGAGGGGGCCAAACAATCCCGAAGACTACACGAAGAGAAGCCCCTCCAACGGGAAAATTCACATCATCGACACGGAAGACATGAGCATCATCGAGACCTTCGAGGGCGGTAACCAGCCGACGGGGCTCGACGTGTCGGACGACGGCAGCCTGCTCTGCTTCTCGGACTTCCAGGACGCGGCGATTGAGCTGTACCGGATTATACCTTAGAACTTATATGTGAAACCAATAAATATGTAATCAGACAACTCGTCGCGGAAGCCTTTCTTCCAGTTTTCCTGAGCTGCTTCGACAGCCTTTCTCTTAACTTCAAGCGGGGCATTTCTTAGGGATTTTATTCCTGTTCCCGGGTACAGCTGCGAGTCCACGCCCTTGTTGTGGGTATACTGGAAGACGTTGCCCAGGTTGAGCGTAAAGGAACCGAACGCGGTCCGCGCAATCGTCCAGTCCACGTCGAATTTAGCCTGGACGACATACATCTTGTTCTCCTGGTTCAGGAAGTTCAGGGCATCCCACGCGCTCTCCACGTGGTCGCCGCCAGAGAACATCGAGTGCTCGAACAAACTGCCGTCCGTCGCGTATGTGCCAGACTCAGACGCAAGGTATTCCACGGCCTCATCGGTGTCAAGGCTTTCCGCAATGTTCGCATGCCGCATCAGCGATGAGCCCACCCCTATCCTGAGGTTCTGGTTGGGCTTGAAGTCCAGGCTGAACTCTATGGAGTCGCTGTTCGGGGCGTACGCCGTGCCAATCGGGATGCCGTTGTTCGTGTAGTTCTGGTAATTGTACATGTCCGGCCCGATAATGTCCGCTTTGCTGCCGTCATAGTCCCAATGCGAATAGGTATAGGGAGCAACGGCGGTATAGACCAGGCTTACCTTACGGCAGAAGGAATTCTCCGGGGCATAGATAAGACCCGTCTGCAGGGCAAAACGGTTTTTGCTGTCCAGGCTGCCCTTTACGAGGGCATTCACGTCAAAGTCATCCACGAAGAGATCCGTCGCCCACAGCAGGTTGGGGAAAGGCTTATACTTAAAGAGGAGGCCCAGCTGTGTGTTGTCAGCGTTGCCTCCCAGCCCCTGCGCCGCCATGAAGGGAACGGGCAGGAAATAGGACAGGTCGAACCTCTTGCCGTAGACGATGCTCTCGTAATAAGAGGCAGAGAACTTGGGCGTAAAGCGGTATTCCAGCGCATGGAATGCCAGGAACTTCTCAGGCTTAAGCCCGGTCCCGTCATAGCTCCTTGTCGCGCCTATCGCCGAGTATTGCTGGACAAAGGAGAACTTGTCCTTGACGATATTGTATGATATGTTCCCGCTGTGGTATGCCGTCTCGTTCAGCGCGAGCCCCCTCTTGTGGAACGGCCCGTAGCCCGTACGGTTCAGCCCGAGCTGGGCGAAAAACTCGCTTGTTCCCAGGGAAGCCGCAGCATTCATGTCTATATAGCCATGGAGGGGGCCGAGCGTCGCAGGATCCTGTATCGCATTGTATGCTGAGTTGCTGTAATACGGAAGGAAAGGACGCTCGTCCTCCTTTGTCCTTGCCAGCACCCCGAGGTCATAGCCGACGGAAAGCAGATCCGGGAAGATGTACCCGTCCCCCGCGAGGGCGAACCGTCCCCAGAGCAGCTTGTCCGTATCCTGTTCCACGTCGGAACCGTTGTCCTTACTGATCCTGCCAAGCTTGCCTTTCCCGTACGCCTCGAACTCAATCCGCATGGGCTTGCCGCTTATCTCGTTCCAGTAGGCAACCGCAAGCTCCACGTCTTTCTTATTCCCCCGCTTGATGACCTGCTGCAGGATGTTCTTTATGCTGCTCAGCGAATAGGGGCGGACAGGAGGAAGACTCTTGACCAGACCACGGATTTCCCAGGTCTGGGCGTACTCGTAGAAGTCATCGTTGGGATTCACGCTTATCTGGGCGGAAGCGGGGATGACACGGAGAAAGAGTATTGCTAACAATATTAGGATATAAGCTCTTCTCATTTTCTGAACATCTCCGGAATCCTAATCTTGATAGACACTGACAGCTCCGGCCCGTGCCGGGTCTCTCCCTCGACGTTGCCCGAGTTCATCACATAGGTGTAAGACGGCTGCACCTGCACGGAAAGGTAATCGAAGGGCTCGTAAGTCAGCTTGAGGGCGGCGTTCAGCACGTATTCGGTCGCGCCGTCATGATAGTTCGACGGTGTGGACTGCTTCTGCCGAGCCTTGGCCTCATTGGTTCCCTGAGTCTTTGCGTTCGGAAACGCCCATGTCTGGACATCCCAGTTTGAGAGATTCGGAGAAACGAAATTAGTCCGCTCCCTTCCATGCCAAGACCTGCCATCAAAGACCTTCGAGCCGGACATCTCCCCCCGGGCCATGAAAAGCCCCGTCGCCGTCAGCGACCAGCGGCCGGGAACCTCATAGCCGACGGACAACTTCGCCGCGGCGGTATCCGGGCCAAAAGGCGAGCCTATCCACTCGTAGAGGGCATCCTCCGGGTCCGAGTAGCCGATGTTCTCGGTATAGCTCCGCATCATCGACCAGTTGGGGCTTTCTTTTATGTAGAGGTATGGGGTCGCATAGTAGCCCTCGGCACGCGCGTGCAGGTAGCCCTCGGCAAGGGGAATGAAGGACTCCGCCCCCAGCTGAAAGCCCAAGGCATTGGGGGTCGTGTCATCCCCGCCCGACTCATTCGGCAACTGCAGCTGGTCCTGCGCGTAGAGGCCATAAATCCTAACATTATTAGTGAGGGCGTAAGAGGCCTTGATTGCAAGGTACGCGCAGGCACTCTCATCCCATCCATAGGGATTTTCCGCAGGATAATAATCCTTCCAGTCATGCATTCCATGGAAAATCGTCAGCGGATTCAGGAAACGCAGCTCCAGGGGGCTGAAGGCGAGCGTGGACTCCTGTACCGACACGCTCAGCCTGTCAAAGAAGCGGAAGTCAAAGCGGTGGGTATACATGTACTTGTCCACGTTCAGCTGGGTCACGTTCATGTTATAGCGGATATTCGGGTTGAAAATCTCCAGGTTTGCCCAGCTCGTCCCAGTCAGGTAGCGGCTGTGTATGATTGATCCCGTGAGCGTCCGCCCCACGTCCTGCTCACCCATACCGACCCGCAGGTTCACCCCGGTCTTGTCCGTAAACTTAAATCCCGTGGACAGATAGCCCGTCCGTGGGAAGTCCGTATTTATCTGATCGACACCAAGGGGGACATTCGTATAGTCGTCCTTCTTCTGCATCTGCTTCTTGTTGATGCCGACCTCGAGGTCCATCCCGAGCGTCGCATAGTCCATCAGGTTCAGGAAAACTGGCGCATACAGCAGGGGCTTTTTGTCGTAGCGCCCGTACACCCAGTCAAGCTCATCGTTGAATTTGTAGTAGCCCTCCAAGTTCATCTCCGGCCGGATGCCCAGCTGGATTATATCGGTCTTGAGGGACAGATCGTTATCATCAAAGTACCCGACAACTTTCCGGTAAAGGGTCTTCCCCGCCGGACTCAGGATGTCATAGTCTATCTCATCCAAATAAGTTCTCAGCTCATCAACGGAAAGTGGGGCCTGATCGGAAAAATCCACCGTGCCGGACTCAACCGCCATGGCAGCAAAGGCATCGTAGACCCAGCTGCCCGCATTGACAAGCTCCTGCCCACCCCTCGCATATCCGGGGACATTGCCCAATGAGCACATGAGAACACACAAGAATGATGGCAGGAACGCCCGACGGCTCCTTTTCATTTGTACAGACAAACCTCTGAAAAACATTTATCGGCAGCTTCCGTAAAAAAACACACGGCGTATTGTCCAAGTTACAAGTATGGGATATACTGCATGTGATGACGGCAGCAGAGAAAAAAGATATCCTCAGCTTCGTGCGGGCAGCATCAGCAGGAATAGCAGGCTACTCGGACAGAAGCCTGGACGAGAGTCTGTTCACTTTTCAGGATGACATCGACATCCCCCCGGAAAAATCATCCCCTGTTTCCGACGGGCAGGCGGCAAGCGAGCCAGAAGCCGCAACGCAGCCCGCTGCCTCCGGCATCAGCCTCCAGACCATCGCGGACAAAGTCGCCCGCTGCCAGAACTGCCAGCTCCATGCCGGGCGCACGAACCCGGTCCCGGGAGAAGGAGTACAGAATCCCGTCGTCATGGTCATCGGCGAGGGCCCGGGCGAGATGGAGGACAGATCCGGCCGCCCCTTCGTAGGCCCTGCCGGTCAGCTTCTGGACAAGATGCTCGCCGCGATAAGCCTCTCCCGGGACACGAACTGCTTCATCGGGAACATCGTCAAGTGCCGGCCCCCGAGCAACCGCACCCCCCTTCCGGGCGAGGCGGAGGCCTGTTCGGCCTTCCTTGAGGCCCAGATTCACGTCCTGAAGCCTAAAGTTATCCTTGCCGTCGGGAGTACAGCCGTGAAGAACCTGCTTGCCACGTCAGAAGGCATCAGCAAGCTCAGGGGCCGTTTCTACGATTACAAGGGCATCCCCCTGACCGCGACCTATCATCCCTCCGCCCTCCTCCGGGACGAAAGCCTCAAGCGGCCCGCATGGGAGGATCTGAAAGTCCTCCGCACATGGCTCCTGGAAAACGTTCCCGGCTACGACGAGCCCTTCAAGGCACGGCAGTCCTAGGTCGGTTGCATGAGATTCTTCGTTGACATCGCCCTGAACCTCCCCCTGAACCAGACCTTCAGCTACAAGTGCGAGCTGGAGG
>CACYDQ010000118.1 GCA_902773215.1 uncultured Spirochaetaceae bacterium
ACCCCGCAGCGCCTGGATGATGAAATTGCTGACGACCCTGCCGTCCTCCGGGTTCATGTGGGGGCCGTAGGTGTTGAAGATGCGGACGACCTTTATTCTCGTCCCGTGCTGCCGATGGTAGTCAAAGAAGAGCGTCTCCGCCCCCCGCTTGCCCTCGTCGTAGCAGCTGCGGATGCCGTGGGGGTTCACGTTGCCCCAGTAGCCCTCCGGCTGCGGATGGACGAGCGCGTCCCCGTAGACTTCGGACGTGGAGGCCTGAAAGACCTTGGCATGCCACTTGTCAGCAAGCTCCAGCGCGTTCAGTGCGCCCAGAACGCTCGTCTTGTAGGTCGCTATCGGGTCCCGCTGGTAGTGGGGCGGGCTTGCAGGGCAGGCGAGGTTGAAAATCTCATCGACGTAGAAGCTGTAGGGCAGGGTCACGTCGTGGCGGATGAGCTCGAAGTCGGGGTTTGCCATGAGGGGGCGGACATTCTCCGGGCTGCCCGTGAAGAAGTTATCCATACAGACAACATGAGCGCCCCTGTCCAGAAGCTTCGCGCACAAATGGCTCCCCAGGAAGCCTGCGCCACCGGTTACGAGGACTGTCTTTTTTATATTCATATCTTGCCCCGCCCGATGCAGTGAAGCTCTATGCCTTTCTCTTCCATAGTCTTGGGATCGTACTGGTTCCGTCCGTCAAAGATAACGGGCTCCTTGAGCAGGCCCTTTATCCTGTCAAAGTCGGGCTGGCGGAACTGCTTCCATTCGGTGACGAGGATAAGGGCATCCGCGCCTTCCAGCGCGCTCCACATGTCCTTCTCGTAGCTGATGCTGTCCGCGCTGATGTGCGAGAGGTACTTCTTTGCCATCTCGTAGGCCTCGGGGTCATAGCTCTTTATCTTTGCCCCATGCACGACGAGGTCGCTCACAATCGTGATGGCGGGGGCTTCCCGCATGTCGTCTGTCTGGGGCTTGAAGGCGAGTCCCCAGAGGGCAAAGGTCTTTCCCTTCAGGTCCTGCCCGTACTTGGCGAGAATCCGGTCGGCGACCAGATGCTTCTGGGCATTGTTCACCGACTCAACGGCGGAGGCTATCTTCATCTCCACGCCGCAGCGTTTGCCAGCCGCGACCAGTTCCTTGACATCCTTGGGGAAGCAGGAGCCGCCATAGCCACAGGAGGCGTAGAGGAAGCTCATCCCGATGCGGGAGTCGCTTCCGATTCCCTGCCGGACGGCCTTGACATCGCCGCCGAGCTTGTCGCAGAGGGCGGCTATCTCGTTCATGAAGCTGATTCTCGTCGCGAGCATCGCGTTGGCGGCGTACTTCGTTATCTCCGCGCTCTTGATGTCGGTCGTGATTATCGGGTGCTCATTCTCCGTGAACTGGCGGTAGAGCGAGAGCATCATCTGCTTGGCCCGCTCGCTGTCCGTGCCGATGACCACGCGGTCAGGGCGCAGGAAGTCGTTGACCGCGACACCTTCCTTGAGGAACTCCGGGTTGGACACCACGTCGAACTCCACGCCCGCCGCGTCCTTCCGCTCCTTTATGACTCCGTTTATCTTGTCCCGCACCTTGTCGGCCGTCCCGACGGGCACCGTGGACTTATCCACGACAATCGTGTAGCCCTTTATGTGGCGGGCGATTGACTCCGCAGCCGCAAGGACGTACTGAGTGTCAGCCGACCCGTCCTCTCCGGGCGGGGTTCCGACCGCGATGAAGCAGATGTCGCTCTCCGGCACGGCCTTTGCGTAATCCGTCGTAAAGTCAAGACGGCCCTCCCGGTGGTTGCGCCTGACCATCTCCTCGAGCCCCGGCTCGTATATCGGAATCTCGCCGTTCTCAAGCTTCTGAATCTTATTCTTATCTATGTCGATGCACCAGACGTGGTTGCCCATCTCCGCGAAGCAGGTTCCTGAGACGAGCCCCACATAGCCCGTCCCTACAATCGAAATGTTCATTGGTCTATACTATCATTTAGAGGCATTTGTATCAATAATGGGAGAAGGCTGCCCGCAGGGTAATAATGCGGACAGGCTCCTCCTCCCCATTACATCTTGTCCAAGTAGGGCACCAGCACCAGCTCCATCGCGTTCTTCAAGACGGTCAGGGTGCAGCCAGCCAAGGTCAGGCGGGCAAGCGCGAGCGGCTTGTTCTGCTCCGCCACCGCGACAATCGGGCAGTCCCGGTAGAAGGCTGAAAAGTCCTTGCAGACATCGTAGAGGTAAGTCGCGATGATGCTCGGGTCCAGGTTGTCCGCAGCCCGGGCGACCAGCTCAGGGAAGAGCTGCAAGTCCTTGAGCAGGGCCCACTCGCTCGCATGAGTCAGGAGGGAGATATCCGCCTCAGCGGAACCTGCCTCAAGCCCCTGCTCGGAAGCCTTGCGCAAAATCGAGGCAATGCGTGCCCCCATGTACTGGAGATACGGCCCCGTGTTGCCGGTGAACGAAAGGCTCGCCGCCGGGTCGAACATCATGTCCTTGACCGGGGCGACCTGCAGCAGGTAATAGTGCAGGGCGGCCAGCGCGACCTTCTCCGCGACGGCATCGGCATCACCGACCTCCCCTTCCCTGCCCCGCTCCTCAATCGCCTTGAGCGCGTCGGCATGCAGGCTGTCAATCAGGTCATCCGCATCGACGACCGTCCCCTCGCGGCTCTTCATGCGGCCGGAAGGCAGGTTCACCAGGCCGTAGCTCAGGTGGTAGAGCTTGTCCGTCCAGTCGTATCCGAGCTTGCGGAGTATATAGAAAAGAACCTTGAAGTGATATATCTGCTCGCTCGCGACGACGTAGACCATCTGGTTGTAGGGCCAGTCCTCGTGCCGCTTGACCGCCGTCCCCAAGTCCTGCGTGATGTAGACGGAGGTGCCGTCCTTGCGGAGCAAGACCTTGGTCTGGGGCTTGCCGTCCTTGCCGGCCCCGACGGCCTCGCTTATGTCTATGCGGGTGGATCCGTCCTCATCCTTGTAGAAGATGCCTGCGTCCAGCCCTTTCTGGATAATCTCTTTTCCGAGCAGATAGGTGTCGCTCTCAAAGTAGAGCTTCTCGAATCCGACGCCCGTCCTGCCGTAGGTCTCCTTTACGCCGTCAAGGGTCCAGGCGTTCATCTTCTCCCAGAGATCCCGGGTCTCCTTGTCGCCCTGCTCCCACTTGACGAGCATCGCCTCGGCCTGCTCCTGCGCCTCCGGGTGATCCTTGGCCCACTTGTCGTACTCCACGTAGCACTGGCCGACAAAGTGGTCGCCCTTTATGCCCAGGGAAGCAGGAGTCTCCCCCTTCTCCTCGTGGAAAAGTTTGTAGGCGAGCATGGACTTGCAGATGTGGATGCCGCGGTTGTTGATGATGTTCGTGCGGAAGACCTCCGCCCCGGCCTTTTTCAGGATGCGTGAGACGCTCTCGCCGAGCGCGTCGTTTCTCATGTGCCCCAGATGCAGGGGCTTGTTCGTGTTGGGGCTGGAGTATTCGACCATGACCTTGCGGCCAGAAAGGGGCTTTTTGCCGTCCTTGTCAATCGAGCCGTAGGCCTCCCCCTGCTCCAGAATCCGGGCAAGGATACCGCCCGCAGCCCCGGCCTTGTCCAGCTTGACATTGACATAGGGCCCCACGGCAAGCACCGTCCCGATTTTGGCAGCCTCGTCCGCGTGGGACGAGGAGATGATGTCCGCGACCGCCCGGGCAATCTCCGGCGGCCCCTTGCGGAAAGCCTTGGCAAAGGGGAACATCGGAACCCCCAGATCCCCCATCTCGGGCTTGGGCGGAACTTCCACCCTGACCTGCATGGCGGGAATATCGTCCCCGCCCAGAGCGTTCTGTGCCTTGTACTCCCCCAAGGCGAGGGCCACCAATGACTGGAATGAATCCTTTATATCAGGCATCTGTATTTCCTTAAATTATTTGTACAGGGGGTTGAAGTAGTCACTCGACTTGACCCTGTTCAGGTGTATATATGAGTCGGGATGAAGCTCGACAAACTTGTCCAGCGTGTACTCCTTGCCCTGCTCAAAAACGATGCAGTCAAACCTGCCGTTATCATCGAAGTAAGGCATCAGCACCGCACAGTTGTTGAAAACAGAATCCCCCGCCTTGGAACCGCTCTTTATGGCGGCGAAGTAGATGTACTGGCTCTCCGTGATGGCGAGGACATAGAGCAGGCTTTTTAGCTCAGCAATCGAATAACCGGTATCCTTGATGTAGCCGACGGACCGCAGCTCCCCGTCATCCACGATATCGGAAACAAAGGGCTCCACAGTCACGTCCACGCCGGTCACGTCGCTCGCGCCCATCTTGTACTTGTAGCTGCGCTTGGTCGAGCGGGCGTTCAGCGCATCCACGGCGAGGTTCCGGCAGCAATCCAAAGTCAGGGAGAGATTCCAGGTCTGAGAAATCACCCCCCTCTTGCCCAGGCTGCTGTAGTTGACGGTCGGGGCTACCATGTTCCCCAGCTTCGTGTAGCTACCGGTAGAAGGCTCGATTATGCCGTCGGCCACCCACTTGACGAAACCCGGCGCACTCAGCACCAAGCCGGAACCAGAATCAACAGCCAGCCTGGCTGCCTCCAACGAAGGATCACGGACAAGCGCATCATCACTCAGATCAAAGGGCTCATTCAACTGGACGGAATAGAGATTCCCCTCCTCATTGTAGGCCGCGTCATGGACATTGACGATTCTGGGCAGGTAGCCCCGTATGACCGCCGCCATCTGAAGCACGGGGTGGTACTGGCCGGGAACAACCTTAACGGATGCCCAGGGCAGGGACTTCCTTGTCAGGGCCTGTATCTCGTCAAACGACATCGTGTAGAGCTTCTTGAACCTTACCCCAAGAGGTACGGAGCGTACCATATAGCAGTTGTAGAGAACCATATCCGCATAGGTCTTGTTCTCCCCGTTCCTGAGCTCCAGGTAAACACCGGGGTCAGCATTAAAATAGATACGGATTTTAGCAGCCTTGTCGCTCTTCTTGTCACGGTAAAGAACCCAGGTTCCGGCAGTTCCCTCCCGGTAGACGGCCGTCTCCACCCTCTGGGTAGAATCACCCTTTATGTAGTCCACGTTCATGACGGACTTGGGTGCGATGATTATCTTGGAGAAAGACTTCTCGTCCTCCAGCCTGACCTGGAAGCTGTGCCCCGCGCCGTCGTCGTAAGTCTCCGCATCCTTGCCCCGGATGAGGGCAGCGGGAGCCTCGAGCCAAGAGGCGGCTATCTCCCTGCGGATTTCCGATGAGTCCGGAATTCCGTAACTGGAAAAACCGGCGAATGCGGGCAGGGCTACGAACACTGCCGTCAAGGCAAACAAAGGCAAAAGCTTCAGTTTCATTTCTATACTCCCAAATTATGTCCCGGTGGCGGGAATCTCGCTCTCACTTACCGGCTCCGGATCGGCAAAACCGCTTCCCCCCTCGGCAAGCCTGACCTCAGGTTTGACCGTGCTCCCGTCGCGGTTATGAATCAACCCGTCGTCTCCCTCGTCGGGGTGCCGGCCGGCAGGCGCATTGCTCAACAGCAGCTTCAGGCGGTTCAGCTGGTTGACCTCGCTGGAACCGGGGTCGAAGTCTATCGCCGAGATGTTCGTGCCCGGATAGCGGCGGCGCAGCTCCTTTATCATGCCCTTGCCCGTCACGTGGTTGGGCAGGCATGCGAAGGGCTGAACGCAGGCTATGCTGGGCACGCCGGACTGTATCAGCTCCACCATCTCCGCTGTCAAAAACCACCCTTCGCCGGTTATGTTACCGAGCTGGACGATGTCGTCTACTCCCCGCATCAGGGAATAGATGATGGCAGGCGGATCAAAGCGGCGGCTGCGGCGGAGCTCCCGCTTGATGAAGCTCCGGTAGCGCTCCAGGAACCAGACCAGGAAGCGGGCGACCGCCTCCGTCCGCTTGGGGAAGGCGAGCTTGTCATGACGGAAAATCCCGTTGCTGAACGAATAGAAGAAGAAGTCCGCCAGGTCGGGCATGACGCACTCCGCCCCCTCGCTTTCTATGGTCTCCACAATCTTGTTGTTCGCCGTCGGGTGGAATTTGACAAGAATCTCGCCGACAACGCCAACCCTCGGCTTCTTTATCGGCAGGAGGGGAAGCGCGTCAAAGTCCTTTATGATACCGTGTATCAGCTTGTGGTAGCTGAAGGTGTTGACGTTCTTCAGCAC
>CACYDQ010000119.1 GCA_902773215.1 uncultured Spirochaetaceae bacterium
GTGCCGAAGTAGAACTTGTCCACCTCGCTGAACATGACGAGCATGCGGGGTATCTTGTCCAGGTCGGGGTTCACCTCTTCCTTCATCAGCCCGTACTGGGTGACGAGCACGTCCTTGAGCAGGTCGATGTTGTCCTTGAGCGTAGCCTCCCTGCCCAGGATCGCGCTGTCGCACTCGCCCCGCATTCCTATCGTGTAGATGTTCTCGAACTTGCTGTTGCGCCTGAGCCCGTCGCGCCAGAAGCGGGTGATGCCCTCGCGGCAGTGCTGGAAGTTCCACTCGTCGCCGTATTCCTTGGTCGTGTTGCGGTAGTGGCGGTGCTCCTCGCCCGCCCGGCAGCAGGGCTCGTGGTGGCTGGTCCCCATGACCACGCCGTACTCGTCCGCAAGCTCCGCGTTGGCAAGACCCGGCCCGTCCCATGAGAAGACCGCCGACCACATCGCGGGCCAGAGGTAGTTGCCCTTCATGCGGAGGAGCATCTCGAAGACGTGCTCGTAGCAGAGGGCGTTGGGGCCCCCGAAGCGCTTCAGGCTCCAGTTGCCGAAGGCGGGCCACTCGTCGTTTATGAAGAAGCCCCTGTATTTTACGGAAGGCTCGCGCGACACCATGTCATGCTCCTCCGTGAAGTCGAACTCGTCCTTCGTCGCGGGGACCACGTCGGAGAAATCGACGAGGGGGGACACGCCGAGGATCTCGGATATATGGAAGAGCCCGTAGATTGTCCCGCGCTTGTCGCTCCCTGCGATGACGATGGCCTCCCGCATGTCCGGGCAGCCGGCGAAGGGCTTTTCCACGACGGAGAAGGAGAAGACCTCCCGCTTGCCGCGGATCTTGCCCAGGTCCAATTTTCCGGCCTTCTCAAGCTCGTCAAGGAGCGGGCTCCTTCCTGCCGTGCCGAACACGACCGCGTGTTTCCTAACGTCGCGGATATCCTGCGAGTACGCGGGCATGAAGCCGAACACCCGCTCCACGTCCTTCCTGACCTTGGCGGAAATCTTCTTCACGCCGGAGAAGGCCTCCTCGTCGCATACGAAGCACAGGTCCTGTGCCGGCTGAACGCTCGTAATCTTCATATATACTCCCTCCAGATTTATGTATCCTGGCTGCTGTGCCCCGTCACTTCTTGAAATACTCCGGGTACTTCTCGCGGATTTCCTTCTCGTCCACGAACATCGCGTTGATGTGGCCCTCGAACTCCTTCCTCACCCTGCGGCTGTCCTTCTGCTTTATCGCCTCCAGTATGGCCCGGTGCTCGGTGATGATGCGCTCGGTGTTGGAGATGTGCAGGCGGAGGCTGCGGAAGCGGGCGTGGTGGATGCCCATCAGCTGGACGGTGTAGTAGCAGAGCATGCGGCCCGCAATCTTGTACATGGTCTGGTGGAAGCGGTTGTCGCATTCCATGAACTTGCCCAGGTTCTGCTTGCCGAAGTAGAACTCCTGCAGGACGACGGTCTCCTCCAGGCTCTCCACGTCCTCCGCCGTCGCCTTAAGGCATGCCTGCTCGGTGACGGCCCCCTCGATGGCGGAGCGGATGAAGCAGGCCTCCTCGACGAGGGCCATGTCGATCAGGCTCACGAGGCTGCCCCGCTGGGGGATGACCTCAACTATCTTCGTGTTCGCGAGCTCCAGCAGGGCCTCGTGCACGGGGGTGCGCGACAGGCTCAGCTGGGTTGCCAGCTCCTGCTCGCTCAGCATGCTGCCGGGCTTGAGCTCCAGCGAGACTATGTTTTCCTGCAGGACGCGGAGGGCGAAGTCGTGGTTCGTCTCCCGGTCCAACTTTCCGGGGATTATCATGCTTTAAGGATAAACCCGAAGTCCGCAGTTGTCAACTAGTATACAAGTTTGAAAATTTTCCTTGACAATGGGGAAATCCGTGCTAGAATGAAAGATGTGGGGCTTGGATACTAGTATGCGAGCCCTGGCAGATAATGGAAAGTGGGGTCTGTATGGTAAAAAAGAAGACGGTCATGGAATACCTCAGGCGGAACTGGCAGTACTACGCGATGATGCTGATTCCCGTCATCTACTACCTGGTGTTCCGCTACGTGCCCATGGCGGGCAACATCATCGCGTTCAGGCGTTACCGCGCCGGTCACAGCATCTTCGGCGACGAGTGGAGCGGGCTCAAGTACTTCCGCCAGTTCGTCGGCGACCTGACCTTCTGGAGGGCCTTCCGGAACACGCTGGTGCTGAACGTCAGCTACCTGCTCTTCCGCTTCCCGCTGACGCTGATTTTTGCCCTCCTTTTGAACGAGATACGGATGTACAACGTCAAGAAGTTCGTGCAGACGGTCTCCTACCTCCCGCACTTCATCTCGATGATAATCGTCACGGGAATGATCCGTGAGCTCGTGTCGATGAACGGGCCCATAAACCAGTTCCTGCGCATGTTCGGGATGGAGCCGGTTTCCTTCATCTCCAGCCCAGAATGGTTCACGCCGATTTTCGTCATCTCCGGGGTCTGGCAGAACCTGGGCTGGGGAACGATACTCTACCTGGCCGCCATGTCCGGAATCGACCCATCGCTCTACGAGGCGGCCGAGGTGGACGGGGCCAACCACTTCCAGCGGGTCTGGCACGTGACCATTCCCTGCATCATGCCGACGATCGCGACCCTGCTTATCCTGGACTTCGGAGGTCTTGTCGGCTCGGGCGGGGCCTTCGAGAAGGTCTTCCTTCTCTATAACCCGATGACATACGAGAAGGCAGACATCATCTCCACCTTCGTGTTCCGCATGGGACTTGGCTCCGGCAACTACAGCTACGCGACGGCGGTCGGCCTCTTCGAGGGCCTTCTGAACCTGTTCCTCCTGACCATAGCGAACAAGGTGTCCAAGAAA
>CACYDQ010000120.1 GCA_902773215.1 uncultured Spirochaetaceae bacterium
CGGACAATGACATTCCCCTCTATGTGCACGGTAAGCCCTTCGTTTGAGTTCACGGCCTGCACCGCCCGCTCGAAGCTCGCGAAAGGTGCTTCCGAGCTGCCGTTCTCTGTGTCTGTATCCGTTGCTGATGTCCGGACGGAATCCGGGGCCTTCACGTATACGTTCCTGCCGTCAACGGTCACCGTGCTCTCCTGTTTTTCTCCGGCATTCCCCGCCGCGTCCACTGCGTATGCGGAGACACGGTATGTCATGGAGGCATCCCCGGCCGCAGGGAGGAACATGCTGTTCCCGGCAAGAATCTTGTAATCGGCCGCGGAAAAGTCCGGTCCGCCCTGTGTGAGGGCTTCCGAATATGCTGAGAAAATCCTCGCGCCGGGCTCACTTTCCACGCGGACTTCCCTTGTGTCGGAGAAATCAAGTCCGGTCAGTTTTGCCGCGATGATTTTGGGCGGTCGGGGAGGCATACGGTCCACGTGGTAGGGTGCGGAAATCTCCCCCTGATATACCCCTTCCAGATACACGCCGCAGGTAAAATCCCCTTTGATGTCTTCTCCGGGAAAGGCATCCAATACAAGAGACCTGTGCAGCCCTGCCGCAGGGAACATACCGGCGGGGGATTCTGATTTGCCCAGCGTATATCCTTTTAAGTATGGAGCTTCAAGCTCAAGGCTGAAGAGGCAGCTTCCGTCATTCCGTACTTTGCATGACAGTGAAGGCCTGGGGTAAAGGACGAGGTTTTGTGCCGTGCCGTCATCGGTTCCTGCTTGCTTCCAGAAGAGAACGTGGGTCTCGCTCCTGTCAACCCGCAGCACGGAAGGCTTTCCCTGCCAGGGACCGTCGTCTATCCTGAGCACATACGAGGCATCGAGCGGTATGACGGTCTCCCAGTCGGAGAACCTGAAGGGCATATCGGTATAATTCTCCCGCCCGTCCTTTGCGGGTACCGTCCGCACGATGAAACGAAAAAAATCCTGTCCGTCGGTCATGACAAAGGGGACAAAGCGGATGACGGAGCTGTCCTCCGTGAGCGAGAGCAAAGCGGCTTTGAAGAAGCGCACGTCCCCGGATGAGATATCGCTGGATGCCGTGTAGCTGAAACCTTCGGGGACGGAGAAGACGCTGCCAGCCGTATACTTGCGGACGGGATTCATGGAAATGGTAAGGACGAACTTTCTCTGCGCGTCGCTCCATCTGCCGGCCGGATCCAGCTTGGAAAATTTCTTGACGCTGTAGTCAACGCCGTAATCATAGCGCCGTCCTGTCTTGTCCAATGCGGTAATCTTGAGACGGATGTCTCCTTCCTGATCTATCAGGGAGGGACCGTCATAGGCAAAGCCAAAGAGGAGGGGGTCAGAGCCGGAGACGGAGTAATATGCTTCCCAGCCGTCAGGGACGTTCAGGACAAGGGGCTGCCTGTTCCCCCAGGTGCCGGGGATGGGGCTGATTATGTCCAAATGGACAGTTTCCGAAGCCTGGCACAGGCCCAGGGGGATGCCCCAAAAGGCAAAGAGAAATAGCACCAGAAGCCTACGGAACACTGCCCCCATCGGTTACGGTCAGCCGGGGAAAATCTCGGAAAGGACTTCGCGGAGCTCGGGGTAGGGCTTGTAGTAATGCTCCTCAAGTTCCTCCTGCGTCAGGCCGACCATCTCGTGGCTGCAGTAGTTAATCCAGGTGTTGTTGTCGGGCTGGTCTATGACGAACTTGCGGCACCAGTAATCCGGCTGTATGGGGAGCTGCTCCTCTTTGTAGGCGTAAATCTTGTAATCGTGCACGACGACCTTGATGTTCTCGCGCGGAACACCCTTCTCCAAGAAGATGCCGACCAGGTAGTTGAGGGTTCTGCCCGAGTCATAGATGTCATCGACGAGCATTATCTTGTCGCCGGGGCGGAGGTAGTCCGGGGAGTATGTCCATCCGTCAATCCTGACCGCATTCTGGATCTTGACGTTGCTGTAGCTGCGGGCAACGACGGCGGCGTAGAGGATGGGCTTGTGCTCCTTCATCGCGACCTTGTAATACTCGCTGATGACGTTCGCCATATACGCCCCTCCCCTGAGAGAGGCATAGATGATGTCCGGCACAAATCCGTCCTGCTTGCAAATCTTGTGGGCAATCTTCAGGGCATCATTCCTTACCATTTCATACTGTAAGAATTCTTTCATACCGTCCTCCTAGTTCTCGTCCGGGGCAACCAAAGCCAGATCCCCGCTTGTCTTTATCGTTATGACTGTCTTTGGTTTTTTGAACCTGACGGTCAGCTTATCTCCATTGGAGTCTATCACAATCGTATCGCTGTCTCCCCGCTTTCCGCTGAGGAGCAGGGTCGCCAGCTCATCCTCGACATCCCTCTGTATCAGGCGGCGCATGGGACGTGCCCCCAAGCTGACATCATAGCCGTGCTCCACCATATACTCGCGGGCCTTGGGCTTGAGCTGAAGGGAAAGTCCCTGCTCCGCGAGCCTGTCACGCAACTCCTGAAGCTGTATGTCAAGAATCTTGGCTACCTGCTCTTTTCCAAGCGCATTAAACACGATTATGTCGTCAATCCTGTTGAGGAGTTCGGGTGACATTATCTTCTTGAGCTCCTCCATCGCGTTCTCCTTCATGTCGTCATAGGGCAGAAGCCCCTCGCCGGTCGAAGAGAAGCCCATCCTGCTGTCGCTCGTAATCTGCCTGGCACCCGCATTGCTCGTCATGATTATGACCGTGTTGCGGAAACTCACCGTATGTCCAAGGTTGTCGTTCAGCTCTCCTTCCTCGAGCATCTGCAGAAGCAGGTTGAAGATGTCTGAGTGCGCCTTCTCTATCTCGTCCAGAAGGACGACCGAATAGGGATGCTGCCGGACTTTTTCGGTCAGCATGCCGCCTTCCTCATAGCCGACATATCCCGGTGCCGCTCCGACAAGGCGGGACGAGGTGTGCTTCTCCATGAAGTCGCTCATATCCACGCGGATGAGAGCATCCTCGGTACCGAAGAGGAATTTCGCGAGAGACTTTGCGAGCTGGGTCTTTCCGACACCTGTCGGTCCCAGGAAGATAAAGGAACCCAAGGGGCGTTTTAATGACGATACCCCTGCACGGCTCCTGCGGACTGCACCGCTTATCAGGCGGACGGCCTCGTCCTGCCCCACGACTTCCTGATGCAGGATATCCTCCATGTCAAGGAGGCGCTGAGCTTCTCCGGCATCGAGCTGGTCGGCGGGGATGTGGGTCATGTTGCTGACGATGCGGCAGATATCCTCTTTCGTCACGACGCGGCGGGTGGAAAGCTCGTTGTTCTTCCATGCAATGTTGAACGCCTCGAGCCGTCTCCGCAGTTCCGTGACCTTGTCGCGCACCATGGCGGCATTCTCGTAGTCCTGCATCTGGACCAGGGTCCGTTTTTCCTCGCTCAGGGACTCTATCGAATTCTCAAGCT
The DNA here is from genome assembly GCA_902773215.1 of uncultured Spirochaetaceae bacterium. Taxonomy (GTDB): domain Bacteria; phylum Spirochaetota; class Spirochaetia; order Treponematales; family Treponemataceae; genus Treponema_D. The sequence goes on from CACYDQ010000120.1 coordinate 3,422, forward strand.
CCTCCAGCTCCTCGGGCCGCTTGTCCTCCATGACCTTTTTGGCGGCCCCGGCCTCATCCATGATGTCTATTGCCTTGTCCGGCAGGAATTTCTCGAAGACGTAGCGGGTGGAATACCTGACGATGAGCGGGATAACCCCTTCATCGTACTGGACGTGATGGAAGTCCTCGAACCTGCTTTTGAGCCCCTCCAGGATTTTTATCGTGTCTTCCTCGGACGGCTCCTCCACGGTGACTTTCTGGAAGCGGCGGGCAAGGGCGGCATCTTTCTCTATGTACTTGCGGAATTCCTTGGTTGTCGTCGCGCCGACGACCTGTATCTCGCCCCTGCTCAAGGCGGGCTTCATCATGTTGCACGCGTCCATCGTTCCTTCCGCGCTGCCCGCACCGATGAGGGTATGCAGCTCGTCGATGAAAAGAATCACGTCATGGGATTCCTTCACTTCCTTCATCACCCTCTTGAGGCGCTCCTCGAACTCGCCCCGGTATTTGGTCCCGGCAATCATCGCCGCCATGTCGAGCGAGAGAATCCTCTTCTTGAGAAGCCCCTTGGGCACGTTCCCCTTGACGATGCGCTGGGCGAGCCCCTCCGCTATGGCGGTCTTGCCGACACCCGGCTCACCGACAAGCACGGGATTGTTCTTGGTGCGCCGGCTCAAAATCTGCACGACCCGCTGTATCTCTACGTCGCGTCCTATCACCGGGTCCGCATCGTCCCCCCGCGCGTACTCGGTCAGGTCGCGGCTGAACTGGGCCAGTATCGAATTCTTGTTGTTCGTCTTTCTCTGCTCGCTGCCGTCCGCCATCAGGGGAACCGCACTGCCGGTCAGGTTCTGGAAATTGGCGGGGCGGAAGCTGTTGGCGTCCTCGTTCCCGTCAGTCTTTGCGGACGAGGGAATCTTGCGTTCGATTTCGAGGACTTTATGGCGTATCTGCTCTATGGAAAGCTCCGCCCTGCGGAAGAACTGCTGGCAGATCGAGTCCTTCTCAGCTATCATCGCGAGCAGGAGATGCTCTGTTCCGATGTAATCACAGCCAAGAAGCTGGGCCTCCAGACCCGCCGCGTTGATTAAGTCGGTCAGGCGCTTTGAGAAGGGCAGGTTATATATTTCCGTGGCCGGAATGCGGGACGGCATGCTCTGTTCGATTGTCAGCTGCAGGGTCAGCACGTTTATGCGCAGGGACTTGATGACAAGGTAGCCCAGCCCGTCGCCATATTTGAGCATGGCGAGCATCACGTGCTCCGGGTCCAGCTGCTCGCTGCCCAAGTGGTATGCCTCATCCGCCGCAAGCGCCATCACCAGGCGCTGCGCTCTGGGCGAGAGGCTTTTGTTTCCGTTATTTCCGTTCGCCATGTTCAGAATCTCCTGTCGATTTATTCGATGTTGCTGAAAGCTTCCTGGAGGATGATGGCCCGGAGCCGCTCCTCCTCCTTGTTCTTTTTCCCTTCCACGTCCGCCTCGAACGCGAAGTTCCCGTTTTTCAGGACATACTCCAGGTGTCCTTCCTGTATGCGGAACAGCAGGGCGTACAGCTCCGGGGAACTTATCCCGGATGCGAGCTTCATGTCCAGCCCCCATTTAATCCCGCTCACTATGTCTATTCCCTCACGGAGGGAAACGAATATGCTTGACTTGGCGAGGGCAAGGGACCTGTACAGGCAGTTTCGCACCTCGCTCTCCATCGTCTTGCCGCATTCTTCCCGGGCAAGGCGCTCCAGCTCCGCTATCTTCTTGGCAGCGGCAACGATTGTCGCTATCTGGTCATACTCAGACCCGGTCTGGCAGTCAACCGTGTAGATGTCGTAGTAGGAGCCGAGCGAAGTGCCGCTCCCCCCGTTGCCGCTGACAGCCCCTCCGGTCCCCGCCCCGTAAGAGGCACGGAAGGCGACGTTGGAGGAACTGAGCGCCTGTATGGCCCCGCGGATTCTTCCCAGCACAGAAAGCGAGGGCAGGTGGACACGGACGGACAAGCGCATTCCGCTCCCCGCATCCATGACGGATGCAGTCAGGAAGCCGTAATCGTAGCTCGCCGCAAACTGAATCCGTTTCTGGAGCTGCTTGTCGATGGTACGGCCTTCTTCCACTGCCTTGTCGAAGTCAAGTCCCGCGGCAAAAGAGGAGATGTGCAGGTGATCCTGAACGTTGACGGTGCATGCGAGCCTTCCGTCCTTGCGGAGGATGACTTCCTGATCTGCGGCCTTGCCGGCGGATGATGCAGTCTCGCTCAGGATGCCCCGCTCGTCCAGCACCTTGCTGCCCAAACTGTCCAAGTCCTTGACGCAGATGGCCTGAAAGTCGTCCGCATTTTCCAGATGGTTGAACGCATCGGTTACGATGGACTGTATCCGCTCCCCGTCGTTCCCCCTGAGCCGGGCGGGGAAGGGGAAGTTCGCAAGGTTCCGGGCGAGGCGGATGCGGCTGGAGAGGATGACGTCATTCTCTGCCCCCGCGTCCGCGTACCAGGCTCCCTGCTCTGCGGTCAAATTGTCGCTCATTCTTCCTCCTCGCCATCAGCGACGGAGCTGTTCTCCAGTGCCTTCAGGTAATCGCGGTACATCGCGGCTTTTTCGTATTCCTCATTCTCTACTGCCTTGGAAAGCTTGTCCTGTAGTACAACCCGGTCGTTCAGCACCGATCGCATATTGGCGAGCCGGTCTGGCATGCTGCCGGTGTATACCCC
>CACYDQ010000121.1 GCA_902773215.1 uncultured Spirochaetaceae bacterium
CGCGCTTATCGTCATGTAGGGGCCGATGAAGACCGCCGCGATGTAGAGCCAGCGGTAGACTTTGACCGGGGTCATGTTGCCCTTGGACAGGTACTCGATGCACCTCTCGCTGTAGTAGTCCCATCCCAGGATCGTCGTGAAGGCGAAGAGGATGAGGCAGACCATCAGGATGAAGGAGATGGCGACCTGCGGGATACGGGGGAGCAGCATCTGGAAGGCGGCGTTCGTGATGCCGAATCCTGAGAAGCCCAGCTCGGGCTTCCACGCGCCTGACATGACGATGACCAGGCCCGTAATGGAGCAGATGACGATCGTGTCGAAGAAGGTTCCAGTCATGGAGATGATGCCCTGCTGGACTGCGTGGTCAACCTTTGCGGTGGAAGCCGCGATCGGGGCGGAACCGAGGCCCGCCTCGTTGGAGAAGATGCCGCGGGCTATTCCCTTCTGCATGGCGACGAACATCGCGCCGAGGATACCTCCTGCGGCGGCCCTGAAGCCGAACGCTCCCTGGAAAATCGCCTCGAATGCGGGCAGCAGCTGGGAGGCGTTGCAGAGGATGGCAAAGAGGCCCAGGACAAAGTAGATGACCGCCATCGCGGGGACGATAACCGAGGCGACGGAGGAGATGCGCTTGAGGCCGCCGATGATGACCAGGGCGACGATTGCCGCGAGGATAAGCGAGGAGACGATAACGACGACCGAGTAGCTGCCGATTCCGCCGATCGTCACGGAAGAGAGGGCCGCGCCGCCCGCCGCAGTCTGAGAGAAGGTCTCAATCGCGCTCGTGATGCTGTTTATCTGCGTGAATGTTCCTATTCCGAAGAGGCCGACCATCGTGCCGAAAATCGCGAAGAGGATGGCGAGCGTCCTGCCCAGGGCAGGCCACTTCTCGCCGACACCCTTCTCGCAGGTGTAGAAAGGGCCGCCCAGGATGTGGCCGTCGGCCTGCACCTGGCGGTAGTGGATGGCAAGGAGGCACTCGGCGTACTTGGTCGCCATGCCGAGCAGGGCGGCGAGCCACATCCAGAAGAGGGCGCCCGGGCCGCCCACGCCGATGGCGGTCGCCACGCCGACTATGTTGCCCGTCCCGATCGTGGCGGACAAGGCCGTGCAGAGGGCCTTGAAGGACGACAGCTCGCCGCCGTCCTTGTCCTCGGACTTGCGGAAGATGGAGCTGATGGCGAACTTGAGCTGCGAGAACTGCACGCCGTTCAGGCGGACGGTCAGGAAGATTCCCGTCGCGAGAATCAGGACGATGAGGGGAATGCCCCAGACAAAGTCGTCTATGGCACCCAGAACGTTGTTAATCGAAGACCACATAGTAAAGTCCTTTTCGTAATAGAATATGCAACAAGTATACACTTTTCTGCATATTTATACAATAGTATGCCTGTCCCCGCCCGCACGGGCACCCGGTTGCATGGCAGGGATGAAAAGCATACAATATCTCCATGCTGCCGAGCTTGCCATCGGCGCTTGCCGCCGGATTGTCCGCACTCCTCCTCGCGCTGTCCTGCTGCCCCCTCGTGCGCGTCCTGTCCGTGAGGGGGGAAGGAATGAGCGTATTGCTCTCGCGCGAGGCCGCCCGGGAGGGTTTCGTCATCTCCTACACCCACTCCGTCAACAAGGGGCGGGTGCACGACTTCTATGCCTGCGAGGGGAACGCGCTCGTGCTGGAGAAGACCGTGTTCGCCTCCTACGGGGCGGGGATGCCCGAGGCGGGGGAAACGCCGGGCTCAGGATTCTCGGTCACGGATTCAGGATACGAGCTGGCAGGGCTGGGCCGGCGGACGGATGAGCTTTGCCTGGCAGTGGGGCTTACCGCCCGGCATTCCATCGCGCTCAGGCAGGCCGGGGCTGACGGCGGGGAGGATATGGGGGAGGAGCTGTACCTGCAGGATGTATTCGCGGTGCAAACCCCCGTGCGGATCCGGGTCAGGCACGTCTCCCTCCTCCGCTGCCTGCTGGCGCGGAAGCTCATGCCCTTCACGCACCCTTGACGCTTGCAGGTAGATTTGATATAGTTTTATACCCCTTGGAGCGGACGAGATCCGCTCCCAAATCAAGACCAAAAGGAGATTGTACTATGAGAAAGTATGAGCTCATGACTATCTATCCGGAAGCGGAAGATAAGTTCAAGGCGGGTTCGGACACGCTTAAGGCCGACCTCGCGACCTTTGGAGCGGAGATTGAGAAGGAAGAGCCCTTCGGAGACCGCGACCTCACCTATGAAATCAACAAGCTGCGCCGCGGACGTTTCGTCCTCATGCACATCAAGGCAAACCCCAACAAGATTGCCGAGATGGACAAGCAGTTCAAGCTGAACACCAACCTCCTGCGCTATCTTTTCGTCCTGAAGGACGAGAAGGAAGCCTAAGCTGACAAGCGGAGTTCCCGATGGCATCTGATATAAACAGCGTGATTCTGGTCGGACGGCTCACCAGGGATGCGGAGCTAAGCTACCTGCCGAGCGGTACGGCCGCACTTGCCTTCTCCATTGCCGTCAACCGCAGCAAGAAGGAAGGAGACCAGTGGGTCGAGGAGGCGAACTTCTTCGACATCTCCTATATCAGCAAATCGGCGGAGAACTTCAAGCAGTATCTGGTCAAAGGCAAGCAGGTGGGCATCCAGGGCTCGCTCAAGCAGGACAGGTGGCAGGACAAGGAGAGCGGGCAGAACCGCTCCAAAATCAAGATCATGGCATCTTCTGTCCAGCTTCTCGGAGGACGTTCCGAGGCGGGCGGCGCTGGCGGCAGTTACGGCGGTCAGGGCTACGGCAACGCGGGCTACCAGGGCGGGGGCGGTTATCAGGGCGGCGGAAGGCCGGCCTACGTGCCCCAGCAGAACCAGGGGCCGGATCCCTATGGCGGCGACGGAGCGGGTTTCCCCGAGGACGTGCCGTTCTAAACTCAATCAATTTTAACAGGAGTTTCACATGTCAGACGA
>CACYDQ010000122.1 GCA_902773215.1 uncultured Spirochaetaceae bacterium
CGGGGCGACCGTCATCGTGAACTTGAGCGCGAGCAACGAGGTCGTCGGCAAGGCAAGCTACCGCAGGCAGCTGGTCTCATCCCTGTCCGCCAAGGAAATTTCGGCATACATCTACTCTGACGCGGGGCGGGACGAGAGCACGACCGACATGGTTTTCTCCGGCCACAACATGATTGCCCTGAACGGGAGCATCCTCGCGGAGTCCGGCTTGTTCTCGGATTGCGGCAAGATCCTGCTCGCCGACCTGGACCTGGAGCGGATAGCGCAGGACAGGCTCCGGACGACGACCTATGCTGCCTGCCGGGAGGACTTCGTGGACGACTCCTACCGGACGATTTTCTTTGAGACGGACGAGGGCATCTTCGGGGAGTCGGACGGCTCATCCGGCGGAATAGGCTTTCAGGCCGGGCAGAAACAGCCTGGGCTTGCGGAGCCGGGCCTTACCCCCGCCATTGATCCTCACCCCTTTGTCCCTGCCGGTCAGGAGGAGCGGGCCGCGCGATCCCATGCGGTCATAGAGATGCAGGCGGAGGGCCTTGCCAAGCGGCTCCGCCACGTCCATGCCAAGGGGGCGGTCGTCGGCCTGAGCGGGGGGCTTGACTCCACGCTTGCCCTGCTCGTCACCTGCCGGGCGTTCGACAAATGCGGCCTGGACCGCAAGGGGATTCTTGCCGTGACCATGCCCTGCTTCGGTACGACATCCCGCACCAAGAGCAACGCATGGTCGCTGGCGGAAAGCACGGGCTGCACCATAAAGGAAGTGGACATAAAGGAATCCGTCCTGAGCCACTTCCGCGACATAGGGCAGGATGAGGGAACTCGCGATGTTACCTACGAGAACGCGCAGGCACGCGAGCGGACGCAGGTGCTGATGGACATGGCCAACCAGACGGGCGGCCTTGTCATCGGTACGGGTGACCTGAGCGAGCTCGCCCTGGGCTGGTGCACCTACAACGGCGACCAGATGTCCATGTACGGCGTGAACGCGAGCATTCCCAAGAGCCTGGTCCGCTACCTGGTCGCCTACTTCGCCGATGAGGCGGAAGGGAAGGGGGACGCTCAGCTTGCCTCCGTGCTCCGCGACATCCTCGCAACCCCGGTCAGCCCGGAGCTGCTGCCGCCGTCCGAGGGGGAAATCTCCCAGAAGACCGAGGAAATCGTCGGCCCTTACGAGCTGCATGACTTTTTCCTCTATTATATCCTCCGCTGGGGCTTTGCGCCGTCCAAGGTCTACTTCCTTGCCCGCATGGCCTTCTCCGGAAAGAAGGCGCAGGACTCCGACGAGGTGTACACGGATGAGATAATCCTCCGTTGGCTCACGGTATTCTACCGCCGTTTCTTTGCCCAGCAGTTCAAGCGGAGCTGCATGCCCGACGGGGCCAAGGTGGGAACGGTTTCGCTGTCTCCGAGAGGCGACTGGCGCATGCCGAGCGATGCGAGCGCACAGGTGTGGCTCAGGGAGCTGGAGAGCCTAGAGAAGAAATCAGAGTAAAAACGGACCGGCTAGAAGGAGAAGGGCGTGCGTTCCAGCTTGCGGAACACGCCCTTGTCCACGCCGTAGGGAACGATGCTGTCCTTGTCGTAGAAGGGGCTTATCACAAGCTCACAGTCCAGGCAGTGCAGCACGAATTCTTCGTAGCGTTTCTCAGGCACTTTTGGTGTGAGCCAGGGGCCTTTCCTCGTCCAGTACTGGGTCAGCACTTTGTCATAGATGAAGAAATCCTTCTCCTGCCGCTCCTTCTCCGCCTTGATGACATCGTAGAAGGAACGGGCAAAGGCGGCCTGGAGGGGGGCGGGAATGCAGATGCTCCGTGACGGCGGGCAGGAAAAGTCAAGTTCCTTCCTGACGGCCATCAGGGTGATGCTGTCCGTCATGGGGAAGGGGGGCTCCAGAATGACCGCCCTGCTTTCCGCATAGCTTTTGCCGGACCAAGGCTTCCATACGTCGGGGCGTTCGTTCAGGCTGTCCCAGATATCCTCAGAGCGGCCGAAAGCGTAGCAAACCGCCGTGAATCCGAGCAGATCCGACAGGGCCTTGTCCAGCCGGTAATCCCAGTCCGTCTTGTAGCTGCCGCTAATCCCGCGCGAGAGCACGTCCTTGAGCGCGGTGACGGCGGGGCTTCCCCCCCAGCCAAGGATGGCCCTGCCGCCCTCGGCATAGAGGTCGGTCAGCCTGATTCCCTTTTCGGTGTAGAGGAAGGAACCCCGCGCCCGCTTGACGTTGCCGTAGCGGACGCCGAGATTGTATGCAAGGAAGCCGATTTGTGACATATATATAGAAGAATTATTTTATCACCGCGCTGAAGCAGGCTGCCTCGACCGCGTCCTGAATCGCGACGTTCTTGGGGTCAAAGAAGAAGAGAATCTGCCATATCTCTCTCTTGTGCAGAATCTGGAGCATCCAGACCTCGAAGTCCAGCGGGCTTTCCCGGTAGCGGCCCTTGAGCAGCAGGGACTTATCCTTGCTGCCGACGGGCTTTATGTCCATAATCCGGTAGGAGAACGCAGAAATCTGCCCCTTTTTCTCCATCTCTTTCATCTGGTTAACCATGCTGCCCTTCAGGTAGTTCCGCAGTGTCATATCCTCATTCCCGGTAATGTAGTTCCTGATATAGTCCGGGGTATACTGCACGACGGTTATGAAGACGTTCAGCCCGACCCTGTCTGCCTGACACTTCTTGCTGGAGCTGATCCAGCTTTTCATCTCCGCAGGAATCTCATCGCTGGTGAAGGGGTCATCGAACGTAAAGGGCAGGTCAATCGAGAGGGTCGATGATATGGGCTTGATTTTGTTGGGAATTCTGACAATCTGCTGAACTTCGTCCGAAGATGCCTTGCTCTCCTGCGCCGCTACCGGGAAGCAGATACCCAGCGCACATATAAATAAAATGATAGGGAATATCTTGTTCATGTTTCCTCCTGTTGTGGATTGCAAAAGTATAGCACGGGCAGGGGAAGCGTGTAAAGTCTGATATCAGGGATGCCAGCATTCTGTTCCGGCGCCACCGTCACCGGCTCCCGACAGTCCGGCAAGACGACCCTCTCCGGGATCCTGCTGCCCAGGGATGCGCTCCGCCTGTAGCGGAGGTGGGGACGGGTGTGTGCGTGGGGAACCGTTCTCGGCTGTCTTGCCTTGAGATGATTCCTGTACAAAACAGTGGAAAAATCCCTGGTTTCGTGCTATATTTGAGCTATGGGAACAGAGCTGAAGTACAACTACAAGCCGGTCGAAGAGCTCGTTTTTACCGATGACTTTATGTTCGGGGCGGTCATGCGGGAACCTGAAATCTGCAAGGGGGTGCTGGAGCGGCTCCTGCACGTTAAGATTGACCACATCGAGTATCCGGCTTCCCTTGCGGGAAGCCAATGAGTTTCCGCGTTGCGGAAACTCACGGATGGCAGACAGATTCGCGACCCGTGCGTAGCACGAGGTCGTAACGTTCGCGTAAGCGAACGTGAAGTACATAAGCCCATTCTATACACGGAAGGGAGTCCGGCTCGACGTGTTCGTCGCCGACAGCGACAAAGTCTATGACGTGGAGTGCCAGTCGTACAAGGTGGAGGACATCGGGAAGAGAACCCGATACTACCAGAGCATGATAGACATAGACAGCCTTCTGAAGGGGGCTGTCTATTCCGAGCTGAAAGAAAGTTACGTGATATTCATCTGCACGAACGACCCGTTCGAGTCAGGCCTTCCGGTCTACACCGTCGAGCGGAAGTGCAGGGAAGATGCGGGTGTCGAACTTAAGGACGAGACCCACCATCTGATATTCAACGCCGCGGCTTACGAACATGCGAACGACCCGGAACTGAGGGATTTTCTCTCGTTCGTGAGGAACAACACGGCGGAATCTGAGCTTTACCGTCAGAATTTCACAAAGGCTTATTCATAAGC
>CACYDQ010000123.1 GCA_902773215.1 uncultured Spirochaetaceae bacterium
AATCACGTCCGCCGCTTTCAGGACGGAGGGCATCTCGGCATAGATGAACGCATAGGGCAGATAGCCGCCGTCACGCTTCATCAACTCCGGATGCTCGTCGGCAAAGGCCCTGCCCGTCTGGTGGACGATGACGAAGCGTTCCTTGAGCCAGTCCAGGTTCTCCGTCACAAGCCCGTTGATTTGCCGTGCTCCCAGGCTGCCGCCCAGGACAAGGAGCAGAGGCTTATCAAGCGGAGCCGTCAACCCCAGAAAGGCACGTCCTGCCTCTGCCCCGCCGTCATCCGTCGCATAGAAAACCGGGCGGACGGGGTTCCCCGTCACGACGCATTTGCCGGCCAGCCCCTCCTTGAAGTAGCTGGCGGTCTGCTCGTACGATAGAAGGATTTTTCTTGCACCCTTGGCATTCAGCCGGGTCGCAAGCCCGGGCGTGAAGTCGCACTCGTGGGTGTAATAGGGAATGCGCAGGATGCAGGCGGCAAAGCAGGGCGGCACGCTGACGAACCCTCCCTTGGAAAAGAGGGCATCGGGCTTGAGCCGTGCCAGCAGGAAAAGGGACCTGACAAATCCCGCCGCAATCTTGAAAAGATCAAGAAAGTTCCGCAGGGAAAAATAACGGCGGAGCTTCCCGGACGGTATGCCATAGAACGCGCTTATGCAGCCCTTCTCGTTCCCCTCCCCGCTCAGGCTTTTGGAGACGATATCCCGGTCCATCCCGGAACTGTTGCCCAGCCAACAGATGTCTGCCTCAAGCCCCCGTGCGGAGGCGAGGGCCTTCAGCTCCTCCGCGACGGCAAGGCCGGGATAGATGTGCCCGCCGGTTCCTCCCCCGGCAAAAGCAATGCGGATTTTCTTTTTTTCTTTCATAATAAGATGTTACGCCTTCGCACCTTTCGCCCGCTTCTTGCTTTCTACCGCAGAGACGACGACCGCGCAGGAGGCATCGCCCGTGATGTTCACGACGGTGCGTCCCATGTCAAAGATGCGGTCCACTCCCGCCACAAGCGCAATGCCTTCAACAGGAAGCCCGACAGCCTGCAGGACCATCGCAAGCATGACCATCCCGGCCCCGGGAACACCGGCGGTCCCGATGGAAGCAAGCGTCGCCGTCAGCACTATCGTCAGCAGCTGCGGGAAGGTCAGCGAGATGCCAAAGCAGGACGCGATGAATATAGAACAGACCCCCTGATAGATTGCCGTACCATCCATGTTTATCGTCGCCCCGAGCGGGAGAACGAATGAGGTGATGTCCCGGTCCGCCCCCAGCTTTTCCGCGCAGTTCTTGCTGATGGGAAGGGTCCCGACCGATGAGGCGGACGAGAAGGCGAACATCATCGCGGGGGCCATTCCCCGGAAGAATTTGACCGGGCTCATATTCGCCGCGAATTTGACCGAGAGCGAGTACACCAAGAACATGTGGCAGACGTATGCGATATAAGCGACCAGCAGTACCTTTGCCAGAGAACCGAGCACCGCCGGTCCGTTCTCCGCGACGACAGGACAGAGCAGGCAGAACACGCCAATCGGGGAGAGGGAGACAATCATCTCCATCACCTTCAGGAAAATGTCGTTCAGGGTCTCCACGGCGGAAAAATCCTTTATGTCGTTGTCAGCCTTACCGTTGCTGATCAAAAGCAGGGCGAATCCGATAATCAATGCCGCAATGATTATCTGAAGCATGTTCGCCTCCAGAAAAGGCTTCAGAAAATTGGAGGGAAAAAGGCCGACGAGCGTGTCCATGAAGCTCACCGTGGCCGCCGCCTTATATGACAGGTCGGAAGTCTGGAGGGCCGGAAAGAAGGATTTGAACAGGCTGGCAAAGCAGAGGCCTATCGTGATGGCGAACGCCGTCGTACACAGGTAGTAGACCAGGGTCTTCACGCCGACCGAGCCGATTTTCCGGATGTCCTTCATGGAGATGACACCCGCCATAATCGAAAAGAACACGAGGGGACAGACGACCCACTTTATCAAGTTCAGGAAAATCGTGCCGAAGGGCTTGATGTACTTCACCGCAATCGCGGCATGGGACGTGAATGCAATTCCCACGATAATCGCAAGCACCAGCGCGATAAAAATCTTCGTTGACAGCGAAATCTTCTTTCCGTTCAAAACTTCCTCCAGACCTTTTTATTGCTCCTATTATATCATATCATCCGGGCTTCCTCAACAAAAAAAGCCCGGTGCCCCCTACACCAAGCCATACTTCTCGAACGCCCGGGCAAGGCCGTCCTCGCGGACAGTCCCGGTCACGTAGTCGGCTGCGGCCTTTGCCTCGTCCGTGCCGTTGCCCATCGCGACCCCGGTCCCGCAGTAGCGCAGCATGTCCGCATCCCCGCCCGTGTCCCCGAAGGCGTAGCTGTCCGCCACGGTCAGGCCGTAGCGTTCCAGCATGAAGCGGCAGCCCTTTGCCTTGCTGGCCCCCAGCCTGGTGACCTCGCCCATCTCGTCAGGCCGGCCCGTCCGCGTCCAGCCCGCAAGCTGAAGGCGGTCCCCGAACGTCTCCTTAAGCTCCCGGAGCTTGCCGTCCCGGTTGACCAAATTTATCTTCGCGATTCCCTCGTAGACAAGGGGAGTGACCCTGAACAGGCCGGGGAAAGAGCGTTCCAGCCGGTCAACCGCCTCCTGCCCCAGGGATGCCGCCGTCTCCGCAAAAAAGTAGGGGTTCGTGTAGACATCGTCCCTGCCCTCCAGGAAGTAGCCCAGCTTGAACCGGTCCATCCAGAGGCAGACTTCCCGGGTCAGGGCCGCGTCCATGAACTCGCAGTGCAGCTCCACGCCGTCTTCTTCTATATATA
>CACYDQ010000124.1 GCA_902773215.1 uncultured Spirochaetaceae bacterium
CCTGCACTGCCGGAGGATGCCTCCCCGCCCGGGCTGTTGTAGACCGGGCCATAGGAATCCGAGCCGCCCCCGTTCCCGTTGCAGGAAGAGAGCGATATGGGCAATATAATAGAAGAGAACAGTGCGAAAACGAGGGCCGCATAAACCTGGAAGCGTGTTTTTCCCATCTTGCTACCTGTCGTTACCCCCCCCCTAACTATACGCGCAATTTCCCCTTCCTGTCAAGGCGCGGGGGGTGTGTCTTCCTCTGGGGTGGGACACCTTTTTTCTGCCCTGGCACGGAGATTCTGTAGCCGGGGTTATTTGACGAACCGCTCTATCTGGCTCTCGTGGGTCTTGGCCGCCTCGTCATAGTTCACCCCGATGAACAGCAGGTCGCCAGAATAGGCCGATAGGGAGTCGAAGTAGCGCCTCTCCCGTATCTGCGAGATTGCACTCTCCGTGCTTCCGTTGCGCTTGAGCTCGATTATCATCGCGGGGATGCCCGGTACGAAGGGGATGAACACCACGTCCGCAAAGCGTCGGTCGCAAGCGACCTTCCCGAGAAACTGCGTTTCTCGCATATCGGAAGTAGGTTCCTTTACAATCGTGTACTTGTTGAGGGCGTAGATGTACGACAGGTATATCGCCGACTGCAGAGCGTCCTCGTTGTTATAGCTCCGATTCGACGTGACGTGTATGTGGCTCTCGTCCAGCGACCTCGCCACAGCCTCTGCGTTCAGCCGCAGGGTCTCGGCCAGAAGCTCCTTGGAGGCCTGGATTATCCTGTTCGTGACGGCGTAATCGTCCACTGCCTCTATCGCATTGAACCATTCCTGCTGGATTTCCTTGTTGGGGATGCGGCAGGTCTTTTCCTCGCGGTCATAGGCCAGGTAGCCCAGGTGTATCAGGTAGGTGAACACGTCGCCCCGGGTAGAGAAGTCCGTCATCGTGTTCATATAGCGCGTCACGTTCACGTCCACGCTCTCGCCCGCCAGCATGCGGATGACGTCCTCCTTTGTACCCTCGAAGTTCGCCCGGATCCTGTCGACGATGACCGCGTAGGTCGAGGTCTTGCCCCAGTAGTTCTCGCAGGCCCCGTCCTCCAGGGACATGACCACGGACTCGGGGTTGTAAATCTCGTAGCCCCGCTGCCGGTAGCCGTCGTACCACCTTTTGAACTCCTCAAAGTCTGCCCCGTACTCCGTACAGAGGGCCTGCACCTCCGGCGCGGTAAAGCCGATGAACTCGGCGAGCTTCCCCGCGTCCAGAATCGTATACTCGCGGAAGTTGTTCAGCTTGGACTGGATTCGATCGCGCACGACGGGCAGGATGCCCGTGATGTAGGCCAGTGCGATGGCGGGACGGAGGGTGTTGCTCTTGAACAGTCCGTTCAGGAAGTCCAGGTACTGGTCGAAGAGTTTCTGGCTCACGTTCTCCCGCACGAGCACATCGTACTCGTCTATGATGATGACGAACTTCTCGCCTTTCTTTGAGTATGCCTTGAGGATGCAGTTGCCAACCGACTCCCTCTTGCCGAAGTCGATGTCCGGGAACTGCTCTGCGAATTCCTCAACAATCCTGTCCTGCAGGTTTTCAAGAAGTTTGTCAGTTTCCCGCTCGTTTCTGAACTCGCTGTTCATGTCTATCTGTATCACGTTCAGCTTGTTCAGGTAGGTCTCGAAGCAGGTGTCGCGGCTTATCTTGTAGGGGGCGAACAGCTGGCGGGAGTCGCAGCCCTTGGAATAGTATGCGGCCAGCATGTTGCCCGCTATCGTCTTGCCGAACCTCCGGGGCCGGGACACGCAGACGTACTCTTGGGCAGTCTCCATGAAGCGGTTCAGGACCTTTATCATCATCGTCTTGTCCACGTAGATGTCCGCGCACGTTATCTTCTTAAAATTCTCGTTGTTCGGGTTCAGGTAGATTCCCATGTTCCGGCCTCCTCTGCTTCTCAAGAACAAGCATAGCACAGAATAGGAAACCTGTACAGGAGCGGTCCCGTGAGCCCGATCGGGCCTGGTGCCGCCGGGGCATGGGGACGTGTTCTACTTGTCCTCGTAGTGCCCCTTACACTGGATTATCTCTATCTGGCCATCAAGAACTTTATAGACAAGCCTGTTCTGCCCACCCGCTTTCGGTGAAGGTGAGTTTACCCATTCGCCATTGCCTCCAGCTGCTCCATGGTTTTCACGATGACTTTGCCCTCTTCCAGCTCTTTCAGGCTTTTGTCAATCGCCATCATGTTTGACTCGGAATAGAAAGGATCCTGGTTGGCGGAAGACCGGGAAAGGAGCTGACTAACGGTGTTCGCGATACTCTTCAGCTGCTGCTCCGAAAAAAACGGCAGCTGCGCCTCAACCTGTGCGAATGACACTCCTGTCATACCGAACCTCCTTGTTATGTGGCTAACCTCATTCTACTGGAAAATCCTGCACATGTAAACACAAGTGTCCGGAAGAGGCCCCTTCCCCGGAGGATCTGACATTTATCCTGCGAGGGCCGCAATTGCACGTAGTGCGATGAGGCCCTCGTGAGCCAGTAAAAAAGCACGGCAACACACAATGCAAGCAAGTGCGTAGCATTGTGTGGCCGTGGACTTTTGCAACTGGCTCTGATTTACGGCGCAAAGGCAGGGGTATCGAGGACTGGGGCTTGCTGAGTGTAACGGTGACGGTGCTGTCGCCACGGTACAACTCCTGATCGCTCAGGCTGGAAGTCTGGGCGACGATGGTCTTGCCTGTGATCGAGATGGACAGGGAGGAAGCTCCCAGCCCGGGAGTCGTGGCATCGCCCGTGTAGTTGTTGCTGATGGACACCTTGGGATAGGTAATCGTGTCGGCAAGATAACTGTAACGCAGCACCGTGCAGCCGCTTCCTACCGAGGGCGAGGGTGGGAGCATCTCACGGGCGAGAAAGGGAATGGCCGCCCGCTGCCGGGGCGGACGGCAGAATCCCAGCCCCTGCCTGGCGGGCAAGTTCCTCCACCTGCTCCAGCGGAAGCCCCACCGCCTGGGCTATCTGCCCGTGCGTCAGGGCATTCATGGCTATAAGATTCCTTGCGGTATCCATGGCCTTCCACTCTATTCCTCTCTCATATACACCTTCGCTCAAATTGCACATATCCAATACCTCCTTTGGAATCTCCTCATACATCGCTATGCCGAAGTCCCTCTCCAGCCTCCTGCACTTGTCGGATGCCTTCATGCCGTCCAGCAAAAGCAGGTTCAGCATCTCAAGCAGGGAATTCTCCCCGCCTTTGCCTCCCAGGTTCACGAATATGACCGAAAGCAGGTCATAGTCCGGCTTGCTGAAGGCATCATCTGGAACCTTCCCGGCCAGTACGCTGCGCCCCAGCTTGAACTCGACAATCGTGTTCCGCAGTCCCGCAGGTGGAGCCGTACATATCCACACGGAATACACCTTCTTGAGCCTGTCGTACCGCTCGCCCTTGACCTCGGTCCGTCCCTGCGCCGATATCAGGCGGGATGCGTAGTACACGCCGCGCTTGACCAGCGGGTAGCCCGGCTTGAAGCGGTTCTGGGCCTCCACGTTGATTATAAGCTGAATCGGCTCCTTGGTCGAGGGGGCGAGGGCCGTGAAGCGGATGTCGTAGCAGATGGTGCCGTCTGTGGGCGAC
>CACYDQ010000125.1 GCA_902773215.1 uncultured Spirochaetaceae bacterium
GACGGTAAGCTGAGCCTTGGTGTGGAGGCCTACAGCCTGGGAGCCTGAGGAATCCGGGGTCAGCCGGGCCTCAGGCTGACCGGGCCGCGGTTTGTAACGGAGCCGGATGACTTTGAAGTGTTTGAAGTAGCTTTGAAGTTGACTTTGAAGTAGCTTTGAAGTTGACTTTGAAGTAGCTTTGAAGTTGACTTTGAAGTGAGTTTGAAGTACACTTTGAAGTCGCTTCGAAGTGTTTGAAGTGGCTGACGGGACGGGATTTGACAAAATCATTCAGGAATACGAGGATGCGGATGAGCGTCACAAGCCGTTCATCTATTCCAGCTCCGACCACTTTACCCTTGTAGCCCAGGGCTACCTGCTCAAGTCCAGGCAGTCCGGAGCCGCGGTTTATGCGACGGACAAGTCTTCGGTCACGCGGAAGTGAGGGGGGCGTTTATGGCCATGCCCGGTGTCAGGCCCCTCGGATTCTCCAGACGGCCTTCAGAGCTTCCATGAAGATTCCGCCGCTCATTTTAGACTGCCCGAATTTCCTGTCGGGGAACTGGATGGGGATTTCCTTGATGGAGCAACCGGATTTGAAAGCCTTGTATTTCATTTCTATCTGGAAGGAGTAGCCCTTGGATATAATAGTGTCAAGACCAATCTTTTCGAGGGCCTCCTTCCTCCACATATTGAAGCCGCCCGTCAGGTCTCTCACGGGGCAGCCAAGCACTATCCTGGAGTAAAGGGAACCGCCTTTCGAAATGAGGTTCCGCATGAAAGTCCAGCCTTCCACGCTTCCCCCTTTTACGTTCCTTGATCCTATGGCAACATCGTTGGTCTGGATGCACTCATACATGACCGGAAGGTATTCGGGCTTATGCGAGAAATCCGCATCCATTTCGCACAAAACGTCATAGCCGTTTTCCATGCCCCAGCGGAACCCGGTGATATAGGCATCGGCCAAGCCAGACTTTTTGCTCCTTTCCAGCAGGTTGAGCCTTCCGGCATACTGTCCCTGCAGTTCCTTCACTGCTGCTGCCGTTCCGTCCGGGGAACCGTCATCCACCACAAGGATACCCGCATCCTCTGCTATTACGGAAAACACCTGCGGAATGAGCTTCGGAATATTTTCGATTTCATTATACGTCGGAATTATGACAAGAAGCTTCATAGTCTTAAACCTCCAAGAAAAAACAGACTTTACTCCGTTTTACCTGGCAGGACCATCCTGCCCCTGTGCCAGCTGCTGTCCTCGGCCTTCCCGTACAGCTCGAGCTCGGTGTGCCCGCCCGTAAAGTATTCTGGCGGAAGGTTGAACGCAAAGAAACGTTTTTCATCGGGGGCATCCTTGACAGATGAAATCTTATATGCCGCATGGAAAGAACTGCCGTCCGCGGGATTCCGCAAGAACAAGGCTGTCAAGGCCCTTGCTCCATCAACGGTAGCAACCAGCCCTGTTATGCTAACGGTTCTTGAAGACGTTCCGTTTTCTGTATCCCAGTTCACAGTCTCAGTCATTATATCCATGTCATCAGCGGCAGATTCCGTCTCGATTCTCGCAGGAATTCTCATAGTGATGTAATGAAAAGGTCCTATCGGGATTACCGACGTATCGCTCCCTTTCCTGTCAAACACAAAGCTGTGCCGCCTGTATGCGTCCGCAAAATCTGCTCCCGGAACAAACGTTTTGTAATTCCGATAAGCATCGACGGGAATCGTGAGGAACAAAAGGAGCAGGAGCATTTTATGCAATCCCCTCCCGCGGAGCATAATCCCAATTGAGGCAACGACAAGCAGGAAAACAGCAATCTCAAAGGACGAGATAAAATACCGGGCAGCACCATCCTTAAGGTAGAAAAAGTCCGCGGACTCAACCATGCTTGACAGGAGCATCATCCCCCAGCTGAATACCCAGCTGTAAGCAAGTACCGGGAGAGCGATTCTGCCTCCTCTCCAGTAGAGAATCCAGCAGGCAAGCCCGATAACAAAAAGAATGCTCCACGATGAAGTTCCGCTTCTATACGGAATGAACATGAAATTCTTGGTGTTGAGCACAAGCCTGTTCCATAAATCCAAATCCGTGCTGGTCCTTCCATGCGTCAGTATTACGGCAAGCTGTATACCAACCGCAACGGAAACGAGGAATGTCTTTATGATTTCCAATGACAGTTCCTTTGCGCCGACAGATTTGGCCTTGAGGGAACGCACCAGGAAACGAAGGAAGGACAAGCCTGCCACAAAAAGAGCCATCGGGGCCCCAGCGGATGACAGTGCGAAAAGCATAAGGAAGATAACCTGCTTCCATAGGATTCCTTTTCTTTCAGGATTGAAAAGCAAATCAAGCCCCACGAGGAAAACCGTGAAAATAAAGAAAAAGGGAATGGATGTCTCGCACGGGATGATATCAGACGGACTCATAAGCAGCATGACGGCAACGCAGACAACAAAACGATGCCTCCGCTCCTTCACGAGCCAAGAGAAGCTGTCGCTGACGAAACAGAATATGCTGAGTGTCTCGATGAGCTTGGCCGCAGTCTGCTGGATATAGGGCAGGGCACGGATATCATTGAAAGGCAGGACGAGCCAGTAGCACAGGAGTCCCAGCAGTTTTTGCGCGAGCCAGAATACCCCGTTGTGAACCGTAAAGAGCAGCCCGATTCCATTAGAAACGGCACCGCTGATAAGAACGCAACCGTCCTCGCACCACAAATACGGGGTAAAGAAATCCTCCGGGGCATGCATCACAAGAAGCACGAACAGTATCAGGTACATCCCTGTTTTCTGGAGCAGCAGCCCATGCCGTTTCACGATTCCAATCACGGCTTCAATATGGCGGAAGCAATATGCGAGCGCTATGAAAAGCGTAGACAGAAGGAAGGAAAGATATGCCACGACATGGAACAGGCCCACCCATTTCCATGGCTTTCGCAGGGCTCGTCCCTTCACCAAGGCAGCGGCTCCCATGAGCATATCCTGCACGGGCGGGAGCAGAAGAAGCAATGCTACTGTGGCAAAAAGAACAGAAGCAACAACAGATAAAATAAAAAATCCTTGCTGGTGTCGTTTTACGAAACTACTTGTCATTCAGAACCTTTTTATCCGTACGGCCACAACAGCATCATCTCTCATCATGCCGTACCCTTTTTTCCTTGTTATCAGCATATAAGGAATAAGCTGTTTTATATGTTAATAACATACAATTACACGATTATACCAAACAATAGCAAATAGTCAAGAGGCGGATTATCTATGATAATATAGTAAACAGGGAAACGAGATGACGAAGCATTCAGGAATGCCTTGCCCAGAACATGAAATATTACCGCAAGCTGCGGCACTTGACACAGGAAAGCCTAGCTGAGCGGATTGGAAGCTCGACGAATTACATCGGCATAATAGAGATAGGGGGCAGCTTCCCCTCTCCCCAGATGATAGAGAAGATTGCGGATGCCCTGGAGGTTCCCTCGCCCCAGCTGTTTGAGGACAAGAGCGGGCAGCCGGTCAGCACTCTTAAGACGGAGGAGCTCCGGGGCATCCTGCTCAGGAACATCGAGGCTGCCATAAACAAGAGCCTCCAGATTTCATGAGATTTCCTTCCTTCGTGTTACCGCAGCCTGAACACGGCGGTCGGGTCCTTGACGGCTCCGTCCCTGTATATTTTTCCTGATTCTATCAGAGGATTCAAAACCTCCGCAAGGAAACGGCTCCTGCTCTTGTATGAGGTCACGGACTGAAGCTCCTTGGTTGACCTGGGGCTGTCCCGGAGGAGCGCGATTATCTTCTCCGAATCTGTCTGCTCCGCGAACTGGATTTCCGACTGGTACAGCCGGTCGAACAAGCGCAAGTCCAGAAAGCCCGGGTAAATGCTGACGCAGGGCTGCTTCTCGGCCGGGGAATCCCTGTAGCTTTCCATCATCGCCTGAAAGCCGGTTCCGCCGCGTTCCATAAGGTTCGCTATGTCCAGGCAGGCAGCGATAACCGTGTTCCGCCTGATTGAGGGGATGGCTCCGACGGGATATTCTCTGTAATCCTTTGGAAGCAGCCATGACCCGGGCGAGACGATGTCCATCCTGTCGCCGTAGATGTCAACGTCTATCTGGGTTCCGCCTATCGAATAATCCCTGTGCGCTATGGCGTTCACCATGGCCTCGCGGACGGCCTCCTTGGGATATGAGCGGACTTCCTCCCTGCCTCCCGCGTCGGTCTTCTTCCAGCCCGTCTTCGTGTTGCGCTCGATGAAGCCCAAGGCCCGCTCCAGGACTCTCGCCAAGTTTCCCTTTATCCGATCGCTGTCAAGGACTGTCCCCGTCTTGTCGTTCCCGCGCCACAAACGGCAGCATATCAAGGTATCATCCCCGTCATAATCATCCTTGAACATGACAAGGCCGGATTTAGCATAGCCGTCCTTGGATACGGCTTCCTCATTCTGGAGCTCCTTCAAGGAAGGAGGCGTGCCATCGCTCCTGTATTCCTTGCAGAGCTCGATGTAGTCAGACCATTCTTTCTCGGAGAAAAGCGTCGCGGAGGTCTCGTTGTCAATCCCGAACTTCCTCTTGCCCAAAGAGATGATGTCCTCCGGTGTCGCCGGAGCAGAATTCCCGTCGCCCTTCACATACACGGTCTCGTTGAAATCTCCGTCACGGTAACGGACGACGGACTCCGACGGCAGGACCTTTATGGCAAGAACGAATTTCTCCGCGTCATCATCCACGCTCCGCATCTGGAATGAGAAGCGGGCATGGGGGAAAATGTGCCTGTCATTGACAAGGGTGACGAGGTTCTTGGCCTTGTCGATTTCTCCGATGGTAAGGCCGAAGGCATCCCGGTCATCTGACACGCCGACAAAGATATATCCGCCCTCTCCGTTCGCATAGGCCACAATCGTTTTCGCCCATTTTACCGGGTTCTCTGAATTGAGAACCGCCTTGAACTCGTACTGGGAGTTTTCCGTCAGGACATCTGGATACAGTTCGTTTATCTTCATTTTCCGCCTCGTACTCTAGTATAGCAGACATTGCCGAACATTGCCAGTACATTGCCGAACATTGCCGGAACATTGCCGGAACATTGCCGGTCCCAGGACGGTTCGCAGCTCTGTTGATTATAAGCCCGGTTTCATATATCATGGTGTTATGGACATGAATGCGGAAAAGCTCAAGGCAATCATCAACGCGATACCGGGCAACGTGTTCTTCAAGGACACGGAATGCCGCTACC
>CACYDQ010000126.1 GCA_902773215.1 uncultured Spirochaetaceae bacterium
ACGCATGCGCAGCGTTCGGCGGAAGCAAACTTCTGGATATGAAGGTATGGTAGGGTATAATATGCAGAAATCTTTTGTGAAGGACATGACACGGGGAAACGAGTTCCCGCTGCTGATTAGCTTTTCCGTTCCCATGCTTATAGGAAATATATTCCAGCAGGTATACAACATGGTTGATTCCATTGTTGTCGGCAATCATGTGGGGGCGGATGCGCTGGCGGCGGTCGGTGCAACGGGTTCCCTGAATTTCCTGGTCTTTTCCCTCTGCATTGGTCTCAGCAGTGGAATCGGGATTTTGATTTCCCAGTATTTCGGCGCGGGGGATGAAAAGCGGGTCCGCAGGACAATCTTTAATGCCGTGTACATCATTCTTACGGCCGGGCTCGTCATGTCCCTGCTCGGAGTATTCCTTGCCCGTACCATACTTATAAAACTGAGGACGCCGCAGAATATACTCGATGACTCGGCTGCGTATATGCAGATTGTCTGTTCGGGCCTCCTCTGCGTGGCTGCCTATAACTGCATATCATCGGTGCTCCGGGCTCTCGGTGACTCAAAGTCTCCCCTGATTTTTCTTATAATCGCAAGCCTCATCAATGTCGCCCTGGATCTCCTCTTTGTCATTATGTTCGACATGGGCGTAAAAGGTGTCGCGTATGCGACCATCATCTCCCAGTTTCTTTCGGCGGCAGGAAGTTTCCTCTTTGCCCTGCTTAAGAATCCCTACTTCAGGATTCAGAGGGACGAGATGCGCCTTGATTATGCGATTATACGGAAAAGCTGCCGTCTCGGAATTCCGCTTGCAGCCCAGTCCTCGATGATTGCGGTTTCCTGCGTCGCACTCCAAGGCGTTGTCAATCAATTCGGCTCTGTCGTCGTGGCGGCCTTCACCGCAACCTCCCGTATTGAGCAGCTGGTGCAGCAGCCCTTCGGTTCTCTGGGAATGGCACTTTCAACCTTTACCGGGCAGAATATGGGAGCCGGCAAGCTAGACAGGGTCAAGCGTGCCTTCAATAAGTCCGTCACGCTTGTCGCGGGGTTCAGCCTCCTGATGCTTCTCATCTGCCATATATTCGGGAATGCAGTTATGAGGATTTTCGTATCCGAACCCGATGTGATTGCGTTCGGGACGCGCGCCCTCAAGATAACTTCCTGTTTCTTTTTCCCTCTGGGGATGATTTACATTGTCCGTGCTCTCCTGAACGGTGCGGGAGATGCGATGTACGCCATGGAAAACGGCATTGTGGAAGTATCAGGGCGCATCGTCTTTGCAAACACGCTGGTGCTCATTCCCTCGCTGAACAAGTGGGGTGTATGGCTTGCCACGGCACTTACCTGGTTCATAACGTCCGTGGTCAGCTTTATCAGATTTAAGCGCGGAAAATGGAAGAACATACGGGTTGTCGAGAATAATACAGACTGGTATACGGAAGACAGCGACAGGGATACGAATATGATTCCTCATAAAACACTGTTCAAGGGCAAGCCCTGTATGATTGGAAAGAAGGGAAGACCCGGTGCACGTGCAAGGCGTTTGCCCTAGCTATTGTTGTTTCTGGCTGAGAAAATGCAGCCGCAGTAATCCTGCCGGTACAGGCCGTATTCGGCGGAAAGCTCCAGGCTGCGCTTAAAGCCGCCCTTCTTCTTGAAGTCCGAGGGCAGGAAGAGGGGTGTCCCCCCAGGTACGAGCGTGTCCCTGCCCTGCCTTCCCTCCTGTTCCAGAGCCTTTCCTATCGCGTTGATTTTGCCCGCATCCTTGAAGGGGCTTATGGAAAGCGTCGTCGTAAACCAGTCGAACCCGCCCTCGCGTGCGGCCCGGTATGCTGCCCGCAGGCGGAGCTCGTAGCAGCGGCGGCAACGCTCGCCTTTTTCCGCCTCCTGCCGTAAGTCCGGCTCTTCCCTGACCCCTGCCGCCCGGAAGAAATCCTCCGGCTCGTAGTCCCCTTCGATGAGCGGGATGCCGTGCGCCGCCGGGAAGCGGGGCAGGAAGTCCTTCAGCTCCTGAAGCCGCCTGTCGTATTCGGCTGTCGGATGGATGTTCGGGTTGTAATAGAAGAGGGTAATGGCAAAATAGCCCGCCAGATACTCTATGACATAGGATGAACAGGGGGCACAGCAGGCATGCAGGAGGAGCGTCGGCTTTGAGAGAGCAGGGGTCAGCTTATCAGTGCCCCCTCCCCTCCCCTGCCCAGGCATTCTAGGCAGGGAGGCGAGAATCCGATCCAGCTCCCGTTCGTAGGGGGAGCTTCGTTTGGACATATCGTGACCTTGAACGTCTGCCTTATTTTTTCAGCAGGGCGGCGAAGGGGTTGTAGGTCTCTCCGTCGTCATCGGAGGCATGTGCCTTCTGGTATTCGGCGGCGTTGACCTCCTCCTCGCTGGAGACGACCGGGGAAAGGGAAATCCTCTTTTCGTCCGTGTCCACCCTGTCCACGGTGACGGCGAGGCTGTCGCCGGGTATATAGACCTTCTTGAGGTTCGTGTTGCGCTCCACGGGGAGCTTGGAGATGTGAACCAGTCCGTCAACGGCGGGGGCGAGGTTTATGAACAAGCCGAAGTCCGCCACACGGCTGATTTTCCCTTCTATCTTGGTGCCGACCGGGAACTTCTCTTTGATACCGTCCCAAGGATCGGCCTCAAGCTCCTTGGTGCTGAGGGAGACCTTTTCCTTTGTCCAATCGGCACGGATAATCTTTGCCTCGACTTCCTGCCCGACCGAGAGCACGTCATGCACGTCATTGACACGGATATGACTGATTTCCGAGACAGGCAGCAGGGCTTCGAAGCCCTCTATGTTGACGAACGCCCCGTAACTCTCTATCCGGGAGACCGTTCCCTTGACGATTGAGCCGAGCTGGAGCTTCTGGGCGAGGGCAACTTTCTTCTCCTCCGCCTCTGCGGCGAGGATGGCCCTGTTGGACAGGACGATGTTCTTTCCCTCGTTCTTGTACTCCTGAATCTTGAACGTCAGGTGCTTGCCCACATATTCGGCAGGTTCCTTGCGCTCGCGGTAGCCCATCTGGCTGTAGGGGCAGAAAGCCCGCGTCGAGCCGACCATGACCTCGAATCCGCCCTTGATCTCCTGAGTGACGTGGCCTTCGACGGGAACCCCGTTCTGGAACGCGCTTTCCAGCATGTCCTTGCCCGCATTCTGCCCGGCAAGCTTGGTCGTGAAGTGAAGCTCGTCCCTCGTGGCCGAAGCAAAGTAGACTTTGATGCGATCCCCTTCCTTTATGGAGACATTGCCTGCGTCGTCCGTGAATTCGGATTTGTCAACGAATCCCTCGCTCTTGAGCCCAAGGTCAATGAATACCGTGTCCGACGAGATGGCGACCACCGTGGTCTCAACCATTTGTCCTATCTCAAACTGATTTCTCATGTCAATCTACCTTTCTTATGGATATTTTGAAGTAAATGCAGAATCTATTTTTTCTTCTTTGCAGAGCTGACGGGCTTTTCCTGATAGCCAGACTCATCCGCCTTGCGCTGCTCAACCAGCCTGTCTACTCCCCGTGTACCCAAGTTTATGGAGAATCCCACATAAACCTTTGCCGTCGCCTGATTATCCACCTTGTAGTCGAACATCGTCCCGCCATAGTCCATCTTCGAGTGGCTGAACTTGACGCTCTGCAGGTCCACTCCCAGGTTCAGGCCGACGAGGTAGGTCGGTTTTGCTATGACCCAGCACCTGTAGCCCAAGTTAAAGTTGTAGCCAATGTTCCTTTCTTCCAGGCTGATCGTCACATCGTCCTTGGCTACCCCCCACTGATCCGGCTTTATGAACTCCGACCGCCGCAACGTGAACATCGCCGAGGGGAAGAAGCTGAACGAGTGCCGTCTGCCCAGATTGAGCCGGAGAACCGGACCGAATCCGATATTGTACTCCGTTCCCTTGGCTAAATCTATGTCGAGGTCGGGAATTGCCGAATGTCCTGTCGTGTCGAAATCCGAGAACGTGTATGCGGTAAATTTGCTCAGGCTACCGTCCAGTCCGAAGCCGAAATCGCAAAAACCCAAGGGAGACCCCAAGAAGCTGACGATGGTCGCCTTACCCCCGAGAGGGGTCTTTGTGTTCCGGGAGAATTCCTCCATTCCAAGATAGGTAATGTCATCATCGGAGACTTTCAGTATGTCTGAGTTTTTGAAGGTATTCTCGTAACTCAGCGAAAACTCCCAGTCTTTTGCATGGGCGAACGCGGAGAAAAGTGCCAAGGAAAAAATTGCAAGTAATTTTCTTGAGCAAGTTTTCATTTTCATTTTGCGCAGTATACAAAATTTGATAAGATACTTCAATACATCACGGGAAAAATATATACTGTCTCCCATGCGATTCATCCATACTTCAGACTGGCATTTAGGCAACAGAATGCATGATACAGACAGGACAAGGGAGACGGCGGGCTTTCTGGCCTGGCTCAAAGATGAGATTGTCAGGCAGCAGGCGGACGGTCTTGTCATAGCCGGGGATATTTACGACGTAGCGAACCCTCCCAACGAGGCCAAGAAGCAGTACTGTGCCTTCCTTGCATCCCTTATCGGGACCTGCTGCCGGAACGTCATCGTCGTGGGGGGCAACCACGACTCGGGCAGCCTTTTGGACACCGAGAAGGAGCTTTTCAAGGCGCTTGACATACATGTCGTGGGCTCCCTTTCGGGTCTGAGACCGGAGGATATGCTTTTCGAGCTGAAGGGAAAGGACAGGGCTGTCATCGGCATAGCGGCCGCCGTGCCCTATGCGCGGGAACTGGAACTGCGGGACTATCTTACCGGGGAGGCGGAGGACGGGACCGTGAGCGATGCGGCGTATGGATCCCTTTATAAACGCCTGTGGGAAGCCGCCGACCGGATGCGAGCAGGAAGGAAGATTCCCGTCATAGCGACCGGCCACCTCTATGCCGCAAGCTTGGAGGGAAGACCCTCTGGCTGTGAAGGGACAGGCGACGACGGAACGCGATCCATCGACGTGCTGGGCAACCTCGGGCTCGTAAGCCCGTCCGTGTTCCCCCCTTCCTTCGACTACGTGGCGCTCGGACATATCCATTACAGCACGATGGTCGCCAAGAACCCGAAAGTCCGCTATTCCGGATCCCCCTTCGTCATGGGCTTCGACGAGGCCGGCATTCCCCGCTGTATCCTCTGCGTGGACTGTGAGAAGGGCAAGACCGAGGTCAACAAAATCGAAGTTCCCGCGTCCGTCAGCTACCGGCGGCTGGGAGGCAGCATTTCGCAGATACGCGAGGAACTTGAAGCCCTGGCCGGACAGGGCGGAGGGGACGAGCGTCCCTGCTACCTGGAGCTTTATTATGGAAGAAAAATAGGAGAGCCGGGGATTGACGTGCTGGAGGATGCCGTGGCCCGGTTGCCTCCGCATATCCACGTCGTCAGCTGGAAGCGCAGGGATGCCCAGGCAGCGATAAGCCGGGAAGGAGCGCTGGATGACAAGGAGCTTAAAGGCCTGAGCGACGAGGACATATTTACCAGCCTGATTCTGAGCAGCAAGCTCTGTCCTCCGCCAGAGGAAGAGGAGGCCAGAAAGGAATTTCTTGGCAGCTACCTGCCGCTTTTCATGCAGGTCGCAGGCGAGGTCAGATCCGAGGGAGACGGGAAATGAGGATACTGAAGATAGAGCTGGAGAACCTGAATTCCCTGAAGGGATACTGGAGCATAGACCTGGAACACCCGGATTACAAGCGGAACCACAACCTCTTCGTCATCTCCGGGCAGACGGGGGCAGGCAAGACGACCATCCTTGACGCGATAACCCTTGCCCTTTACGGGCGTACCCCCCGGCAGGAGTCGCTGGCAAGCAGCAACGAGATTATGACCCGCAGGACGGCTTCCTGCATGGCCCGGGTCACTTACCGCTGCAAGGCGGGAACGTTCGTATCCGAGTTCCGCCAGAGGAAGGCCCGGGACAAAGCAGACGGCAAGCTGCAGCAGGTGGAATGTCAGATACGGGATGCGGAAACAGGCAAGGACATCTTCACGGGCAAAACGAAAGACTTCGCAACAAAAACCGAACAGATTATCAAGCTCAGCTACGAGCAGTTCTGCACCTCAATCATGCTCGCCCAGGGGGAATTCGACAAATTCCTGATCGGCAACGAACGGGAACGCGCGGCAATCCTTGCGAAGATTACGGGAACGGAACACTTCAAGCTGATTGGAGCCCGTGTCGGGGAGCTGGCGAGCGAGAAACAGAAGGCATTGAAGCTTGCCGAGACACTCTACCAAACGCAGAACCAGAAGCTTCTGGACGAGGAGCGAATTAAGGAGCTGGAAGAAGAAATAGCTTCCCTGAACGAAAAGCTTGCCCTGAACGATGCGGCTATGAAGGAGCTTTCCAGCTCGCTTACCTGGCTGCATCAGCGGGACGAGTCCAAGGCAAAGCTGGAGCTGGCACAACGGGAACGGCTCTCCTATGAGGCGGACCGGAAGGAGTTCGGGGACGGCGAGCAGGCCTTGGGAAGGATAGAGAAAGCCCGTTCCTGCAAAGCGGAATACCAGGGCGTGTTCCAAATCCGCGAGGGCCGAAAGCGTGATGCCTCTGCCTTGGAGCGAGCCCGAACCGCACTCGGCAGGTTGGAGCAGGAGCTTTCCGCTTCCGTATCCCGGGCGGAGGAAGCCGGGAACAAATGTGCCCGGATTGAGGCAGAACTTGAGGGCAGCCGCCCCCTATGGAAGCAG
The DNA here is from genome assembly GCA_902773215.1 of uncultured Spirochaetaceae bacterium. Lineage (GTDB taxonomy): Bacteria > Spirochaetota > Spirochaetia > Treponematales > Treponemataceae > Treponema_D. The sequence goes on from CACYDQ010000126.1 coordinate 6,688, forward strand.
GTCCGCGAGATGGACGGACAGCTCCAGCTGACGGCCCAGAAAGAACGTGCAGCGCAGGAACAGGAGAATGAGGGGAGGAAGAAGCTTGACAAGGCCGTGTCCGATCAGAATGCCTTACAGAAAGCCCTTTCGGATGTGCGGGCCCAGCTGGCAGGGACGGATGCCTACCTTGCCGAAAATGCC
>CACYDQ010000127.1 GCA_902773215.1 uncultured Spirochaetaceae bacterium
GAACCTCCGCCTGATAGTACGGGAAATTCTTGCCGTGGAAGCCCCGCTTGCCGAAGAGTCCCTGCTCAAGAGGATTCCCTTCCTGTTTGGCAAGGAGAAAGTCACGCCGACGGTCCGGCAGATGTTCGAGCAGCAGATGGCGGGCTGCGGGGCGGACGGCATTGTCCGCAGGGACGGCTTCTTGTATCTGGACGGGATGCCTGATTTGGGGATGCGGGTACCGGGCGCGATGCGCGAGCTCAAGAACATCGCGCTGGAGGAGCTTGCTGCGGGGATGCGGACGATTCTCAGGCACAACCTGAGCGCGGACAAGGACGGCCTCTACCACACGCTTGTGAACGCGCTCGGATTCAGCCGCTCGGGGGAGGCAATGACCGCCCGGCTCGACGAGGCCCTCGCCCTGCTGGGAGACCTGGTGAGCGTGGACGGCAGCACCGTCTCGCTGAAGCTTTAAGCGAAGCGCTGCGGGGGGCTGACGACCCAGAGGGCCTTGAGGGGGCTGGTACCCGCATTCTCTATGGTATGGGGCGCGCCCGCCGAGAAGCTCACGCTGTCCCCCTGGTCAAGGGCGTATTCCTCATCTTCATATTTCAAAATGGCTTTCCCCTCCACGATGAAGCCCATCTCCTTGCCCGAGTGACCGTAATGCCCCCGGTGGGTCGCCTCCCCCGGGGGAATCGTGATGAGGTAGCTTTCTATGGAATTCTTTCCGTCCTGCTCGCCGGGGCGGGCGACCTCCTCGTAGACGACCGATTCCTCATGGATGGACCTGCGCTCATCGGCCCGTATGACGCTGACCGGCCCGTGCCTGTCATACTCCTCGAAGAGATACTGGAGCCGTATGTCCAGCACCCGGGCGAGGCAGAGCAGGGTGTCAATCGCGGGATACACCCTCCCCCGCTCTATCTGTGAGACCAGGCTCTCGCTGACCCCCGCCTGGCTTGCGACGGCCTTGAGGGTCAGGCCTTTCCTCTCCCTGACCTCACGGATTTTCTCTCCGAAACGGAGGATTTTCCTTGTATCCTCCTGGGATGATGCCTTCACTTTGTTCGTCCTCAGTCCTTAACTATTAGCGGCGGAATCCTTCAGCTGCTTCTCCGCATTCTGTTCTATGACGAAGCGGATGAAGTGGTCTTCCAGCGTATGCTTGGGACCGTCAAAGTGCAGCCGTGCCCTGACACGGGCATTGTCGCGCCTGACCGTGAACAGCAGGTAGAAGTCCCTGTAGTCCGCGGCTATGTCCGTCTTGACGCGCTCCCCGAGATATGAGCTCACCTCGTCGCGGCCTATATTCTTCACGCCCTGCACCTTGAGGATTTCCTTGAGCCTCTGTATCTGCTCATGAGAAATGCCGAAGAGAAACTCCTCCATCGCCTGCGACACGTCGGGGTCGGACAGGCGGCTTTTCATGAACTGCACCCACTGCACGTCCATCTGCATGCTGACCTGCATCAGCTCGCTCGTCCCCATCATCGTGCCAAAGACCGGGGCTATCTTGCGCCTGGCCTGCCAGACGGACTGGAGGACGGGCGCGATGTCGTCTATCGTCTGGTCGGACCGGTGCTCCCAGAGGATTATCAGCGACAGGGCCATCTCCCGGCGCAGATCCTTGGAGATGGACTCGTCCCTGATGGTGTCCATGTAGACATCCTCCGCCATCAAGGTCAGCATCATCGAAATCGTCTCGTCCAGGTATTTCTTGACATCCTTCTCGTCCATGCTGGTGAAGTCCCTCGCCAGCTTGTACATGGAGAAGAAGGTGTGTATCTTGGTGACGAGGAAGCTCTTACCCAGGGTCGCCTTGGAAGGCAGCTGGAGCAGGGTGTCGCCCTCCTCGTGGTAGGAGATGAGGCTTTCCACCAGCTCCTCGGGGGTCCTGACGCTCGTGTTTGTCTCCGTCCGTTCCAGCAGGGAGGGGAAGAGGGCTATGTCCTGCGCGAGCTTCTCCACCTGCCTCAGGCGGGACTCCAGGTGCTCCACCCTGTCCGGAGATGTCCTGTGCAGCGCGTCCAGAAGCTGCTTGACCAGCGTCTCCTGGTGCTTGGTGAGGATCGTTATGCCTGTCGATATGGCACCTGCCTGAATCTCGCTCTTATCAAAGAAGCTGTCTATGCTGACCGGCGTGAATTCAAACGTGCTTTCTTTCTCTTCCATTTCCTTAACTCTTTTTCGGCGGATATGCAGCCGTATTACAGCTTTTTGCAGTCTGCCTATAGGTCTTTCCGGTCTATAGTATAGTTGTTTTCCTATTTTTTCAAGCATTAGTGGTAAAAGCTAAAGGCAAACGTCCGATTATAAGAGTATGAAGAAATTCGTAAAGCTGTTTTTAGCGTTTTCGATAATTTTGCTTGGCCTGGACGCAGGCTCGGCTCTCTTTGCGCAGGGCAACACGGACCTTTACATATATAAGGAAGATTTGGTCGTGGAGGAGCGCGACGGGGACTGGAAGAAGAACGGCGTAGACCTGTACATCCGCAAGAAGCCCGGGATAAACTCCGTCCTCCTCTGCGAGACGACGAGGGATCCTGCCGGAAAGAAGGACAGCTTTGCCTACCGGGCCGAGGAATACAACAGCGTCAACGGTGACGAAATCCGTATGCTCAACGGGGAAGTGCTCAAATCCCAGTACTCCAAGTACAGCCTCATTTCTTCTACCGTAGTCAGGCATCCCAAGCTGGGCGAGTGCTTCCATGTATATATCCCCCGCAAGCTTGTCTGGGGATATCCCTGGGAGCGGCACGGCGTTGCCGAGATAGACAGGGGCCTGTTCATCAACATCAGGACGTTCGAGAAGAAATACGCCGACTACGAGGGCCGCTACGCGGACAACCCCTTCATGTTCGACTACGAGACCCTGGTCAAGGTCTCCAAGAAGCAGAAGGACAAGGATGCGGCGAAGAACACGGACAAGGACAAGAATAAGGACGCTGACAAGCCAAAGAAGCAGACGACAGAGCCTCAGCCGGAACCCGTGACGGGCAAGGACGATGAGCCTTACGGGGAAGACAAGGAGGGCCGCGAGCCCTATCCCGAGCCCGTCAGCTCCGACAAGGAGAAGGACGGCAACGAGGTTTACCCCGAGCCGGAGCCCGTCGCGGGTGACGAGGAACGGGAGGATGCCCCGGTAGAGCCCGAGGTCATCGTCAAGGAAGTCATAAAAGAGGTTATCAAGGAAGTTCCGTCCGAGCCTGAGGTCATCATCAAAGAAGTGCCCTCCGAGCCGCAGATTATAGAGAAGGAAGTTGAGAAAATCGTGGAGAAAGAGGTCGTCAAAGAGGTTGACAAGCCTCGCGGCCCCGAGCCGGAGCCTGTCTTCGATGACGATGCGGGCGATCCCTGGGAGGATACCGAATCCGAGACGACGACGGAGACCACGACGACTACCGAGACAACGGTAACCACCGAGACTACCGAGTATGAGAGCGAGCCTTGGCCGGAGCCGGAGCCTGTCGTACCCTTCTACGAGCTGTTCAGCGAGGACGAGCCCTACATGGAGCCGGAACCTGTCGGAGAGCCCGAGCCGGAACCCGAGTACGAACCGGAGCCGGAACCTGAACCGGAGCCGGAACCCGAGCCGGAGCCGGAACCCGAGCCCGAGCCAGAACCCGAGTACGAACCAGAGCCCGAGCCCGAGCCGGAACCCGAGTACGAACCCGAACCCGAGCCCGAGCCGGAACCCGAGTATGATGACGAGGATGAAGGCAAGATAACGCTGACCGATGATTACAATGAGGAGGCAGGGAACTCATTCTTTGAGATTGCCAAGCAGGGCGGCGGAATGACGACCTATTCGAGGGGCGCGGACACGCTTCCCGATGACCTCTACAATATCCTGGAGAGCATCAATCCCAAGGATATCGTGGACATCGTCTTCGCCATAGACGCGACGGGCAGCATGAAGGACGACCTCCAGTCGCTGCGCCAGAACTGGCTGCCCCGGCTCAAGGAGCAGCTGGCAGAGTTCGGCAACATACGGCTCGGACTGCTGTTCTACCGGGACTACGGGGATGACTGGCGCTACAAGCAGATGCCGGTCAAGATGCTCCCCTTCACGGATGACTTTGACAAGTTCGTCAAGAACCTGAACAGCATCCGCATCCTGGGAAGCGAGGGCGGCGACATACCGGAGCCGGTCTACGAGGCCCTCTACTCCAGCCTGGAGTTCTACAAGTGGCGCGACGAGGCCGAGAAGAGGATTATCCTCATCGGTGACGCCCCGCCACACAGCAACCCCAGGGGAAGGAAGAAGATAACGAAGGATATGGTCATGGATCTGACGAACCAAAAGGGGATAAAGATTCAGAGCATCCTTGTTCCGGATGACAACAGCAAGGTCAGGTCCTGGTAGGGGCTTGACCGGAAAAAAAGGCGGGGGCATGGGCTTCCGCCTTTTTTACAAATTTTACCGTTTCCACTAGAAAAAATATATGCTTGTGCTATAATGTATAAACGTAACTAAAACAGACAAAAAAGGAGCCGTCTGATGACTTCGTTAAAAGCCCGTTTCATATTGGTTTTCGGCCTGTTCGTGCTGCTTTCCTGCACGATAATCTCCGTGTTCTCCTGCCTGGCGATTGCAAAGACGGGCTCGGATCTGGCAAGCCGCCAGGGAGGGCCGATTCTGGAAAGGGCTTCCCGCGTCATAGACGGGGATGCATTCGAGGCATTCTGCAAGAACCCGAGCGAGGACGACCCCTTCTATGAGAAGACCCGGCTCGCCCTGCTCGAGATAAAGAACACCGTCGGATGCCGCTTCCTCTATACGATGATTCCGCTCGTGGAAGGACAGACAGCCCGCTACATCATTGACGGCAGCTGCGACCCCTCCGACACGGAGAACTTCTCCCCCCTCGGTACCGACGAGGACATAACGAGTTACGGGGATGCCCCCTGGAAGGCTCTGAACGGCGGCGGAATCACCAGCGCGGGGCTGGAGAAGCAGGATGAATGGGGCTGGGTTGTCAGCAACTACTGCGCCATACGGAATTCCTCCGGCAAAGCCGTCGGCTTTATCGGCGTGGACTTCGACATGGAGGGCTTCGTCGCCACCATGCGGATTCAGATAATCATCATCGCCATCCTCGGCCTCTCCTTCGTACTCTTCGGCATCGGCGTGGTCACCGTCTTCACATCGTCCATCTTCGGCAAGATTGACTCGGTCTCCAAGGCGATGGACGAAATCTCACAGGGCTCCGCCGACCTGACGGCCCGCATCCCCGAGAACGGGGGCTCCGAGCTCGGCATGCTCGCCGCCAACTGCAACCACGTCATCGGTAAGCTGAACACCCTGGTCAAGGAACTGCAGGGCGAGACCGGCATCCTCGCGGAGACAGGTCAGGGGCTCAAGGACAGGATGAAGAGCCACATAAAGGAGATGAACAGCACGGACGAGAACATGGACGACATCTCCCTGCA
>CACYDQ010000128.1 GCA_902773215.1 uncultured Spirochaetaceae bacterium
GCGGCCTTCGGTCCCGGCTCCGCCGTTACCAGCCAGGTCACGAGCATGACGAGCAGGAAGAGGGCGGTGAAAAAGGCAACGTACCATGAGGTGTACATAAGAAGGACGAAAAAGATTATGAACACGTATATGCCTCTGTTCCGCCGTTTCCGGTCAGCGAAGCCCTGCAGGACATCCACCAGCTGTACGGAAAGAAAAGGAAGCAGGCTCATGCCGAACAACTGGGTATGTATCGCTGCGGCCCTGGCAAAAGTAGTCGAGTGCGAGAAAGCGATTACCCCGAAAAGCGACCACAGCACGCCAGTGCCGAGCTTCCTGCGGAACAGGTAATACAGGGTAAAGGAACCGGACACATGAACGGCTATAAGGGTCATCTTATATGCCAGATACATATCGAAAGACAAAAAACGCAGGATGCTGTGGATTATGCCGAACCCCAGGAACATGTCCGTATATCCGGCAACATTCTTGTTCGGATAGAACATGGCAAGATCCGCGAAGCCTTCTTTACCGGTAAAAAAACGGAACCAGTGCTCCGTCAGAAGCATCGTCAGCCGGCCGTCCCCGCTGTCGCCGAACATCCTGTCATTCCCTATGACGTTGCGGAAAAACAAAAGCTCAAGGACTATGATAAGGGCGGCAGCCAGATAGTCAGGCACTGCCCGTTTGAATTCAGATTTGCTGATCGTTCCCATTTGCTTGAGTATACCGGGAAGCCCCCGATTTGTCCACAACACTAGAAACTGCCCTGCAAACTCGCTATAATAGGCCTTTGTCGCATGACAAAATGGAGATACTATAATACATGAACGCACCGGCACACATACTGTCCCTCATCATCCCCTGTTATAACGAGGAGAAAACACTCTCCAGCATCGTGGAGCGATGCCTCTCATTGGTCAGCCCCTCCGGGTCGCAGGCCGCCGCGCTGGGCCTTGAGCTGGTCATCGTCAACGACTGCTCCACGGACTCTAGCGATGCCGTCGCCCGTTCCCTTGTGGAAAAATATCCGGGAACGGTAAAATACTTCGCCCATGAGAAAAACATGGGCAAAGGGGCCGCGCTCAGGACAGGCTTCCTGAATGCGACCGGGGACTATGTGGGCGTTCAGGACGCGGACATGGAGTATGACCCGCATGATTACCTGACCATGCTGGAACCGCTCCTGGACGGCAGGGCGGACGTGGTATATGGCAGCCGCTACCTGCTGCCGGACACGAGGCGGGTCCTGTACTGGTGGCACACAAAGATGAACAAGACCCTGACGACGCTGAGCAACATGTTCACGAACCTGGACATAACCGACATGGAGACCTGCTACAAGCTCTTCAGCCGGGAAGTCATACAGGAGATGGCCCCCCAGCTCAGGGAAAACCGCTTCGGCTTCGAGCCGGAAGTGACCGCGCTCGTGGCACGGGGCGGCTACCGCGTCTACGAGTGCGCCATACATTACAACCCGCGCACCGTCGAGGAAGGCAAGAAGATAAACTGGAAAGACGGAGTAAGGGCCCTCTACTGCATCATGCACTACGGGGCAAGCTTCGCGCCGGTTCCCATGCAGCTCATCCTCTACTTCTTCATCGGGGCAATCAGCGCGACATGCAACATTATATCATTCTTCATCATGAGGCACTGCGGCATAAGGCTGGAGACCTCGGTACCGGTATCCTTCGTCATCGCGGCCCTGGTCAACTACCTGCTGTGCATCGCAATCCTCTTCCGCCACAAAGCCCGGTGGAGCGGCGCTGGTGAAATCGCCGCATACCTCGTCACGCTCGCCATCATGGGCACGCTGGACTTCTGGCTCACCAAGCAGCTTGTCTCGCTCGGCATGACCCAGGGCTGGGCCAAGCTTATCGCAATCCTCGCGGGATTCTTCGGCAACTACATCCTGCGGAGGGTCCTTGTCTTCCCGGAGAAAAAGCCCCGGAAAACGGCAAGCCCCTCCTGACGCACCCTATCCGAACAGGGCCTTGTGCAGGATTTTCACAACGCGGTCGGCCTCATCGCTGTTGACGATGAAGCTGATGTTCACCTTGCTGGCACCCTGGCTTATCATCTGCACGTTTATTCCCTCTTTCTCAAGGGCTGCGAACGACAGGGCGAGCGTCCCGCTTGAGCGGGCGGCATCGCAGATTATCGTGACGATGGCCTTGTCCTTCTTGACGTTCACATCCCCTACCCGCTCCAGGTCGGGAAGCAGGCCGGACAGGTCGGTCTTGCCCGCAACGGTCAGCGAGACGGAAACCTCGGACGTCGCTATCACGTCAATGCTGATGTTCCACTTGAGGAACTGGTTGAAGATGTGGGCCAGGAAGCCCGCCGCGCCCAGC
>CACYDQ010000129.1 GCA_902773215.1 uncultured Spirochaetaceae bacterium
ATTGCGAACATGACGGTTCAGCAGGCTGCTGACCTGGTGAAGGCTATGGAGGAGAAGTTCGGTGTTACCGCCGCTGCTCCCGTTGCCGTTGCTGCCGGTCCTGCCGCTCCCGCCGCTGAGGAGCAGACGGAGTTCACCGTCACCCTCGATTCCTTCGATGCCGCCAAGAAGATTGGTGTTATCAAGGTTGTCCGCACGATTACCGGCCTGGGACTTGGCGAGGCGAAGGCTCTCGTCGAGGGTGCGCCTAAGACGCTGAAGGAAGGCGTTTCCAAGGCTGATGCCGACAAGATGATTGCCGACATCGAGGCTGCCGGCGGAAAGGCGAGCAAGAAGTAAATTGTCCGCTCTGGCTGTTTCCAGAAACAAATAGAGAAGTTTACTCATGTGGCAAGCCTTCGGGGAAATTCCCCGGAGGTTTGTCGTGTATTTTGAAGATGTTTTGATTCCGGATTATGGGGCCGGCCAGCAAACTCCCATACGGAAGGGACTTCCGTGAGAGCCTATGAGATCTCGTGTAGAGCAAAGTTTTTGCTTGCTGCGGTTCTTGAGGTGTTAGTTCCGACAAACCGCGAGGTATTTGATGTACGCGAAGACCAAAACAATCAAAAGGGAGTATATCGGGCAGGATATTAAGGATTTCATGCCCCTTCCGGATCTTGTAGACATCCAGCTGTCGTCTTATGAGAGTTTTATTCAGAGGGAAAGGCTTGACAAGGGGGAGAAGCCCTTGAGTCAGGGCTTGCAGGATGTTTTTGAATCCACTTTCCCCATCGTCAACCAGGAAGACACGATGGCTCTTGAGTTCGAGTCTTACAGCCTTGACTTTGATAACATCAAGAATTCCGAGATTGAATGCAAGAAAAAGGGAATAACCTACAATGTGCCGCTGAAGGCGAACATCTCGCTCACCCTGAAGCAGAGCGGCACCATCATGCAGAAAGAGATATACATGGGCGATGTTCCGCTGATGACCGACCGCGGTACGTTCATCATCAACGGGGCGGAGCGCGTCGTCGTCAGCCAGATACACAGGTCCCCGGGAGTTATCTTCCAGCGCGAGAAGGGTGTTCTTTCCAGCCGGATTATTCCCTACCGCGGTTCATGGCTTGAGTTTGAGATTGACCAGAAGAAAGAGCTCATCTTCGCTAAGATTGACCGCAAGAAAAAAATTCTTGGTACGGTATTCCTCCGGGCCATCAGCGACCCTGGAAAGGATGGGTTCGATTTCTCCACCAGGGAGAAAATTATAAACTGCTTCTACAAGAACGAGGAAATCGCTGTCTCTGCCGAGATCAAGGAGTCTTTGGTCGACCGCATTCTCGCCTCCCCCGTGATTTACAAGGATGCTGACGGTGAGGACAAGGTTCTCTTCCGTGCGGGCCACAAGCTTCAGTCCCACGATGTGGATGATTTGCTTGATCCTGAGAAGGGGATAGAGAAGATTAAGCTGATCGAGCGTAATGCCAGGAGCGAGAAGGGAAAGAAAGAAGAGCTTAACCCCTCCCTTGACAGCGAGATAATCGTCAACTGCTTTGACAGGGAAGAGATTCTCTTCAGCAAGGACGGAGTTCGTGCGGACGTAGACGAGCCTTCAAAGGAGGACTGCATCCAGAAGGTCTATGAGGTGCTGCGACCTGGAGAACCTACGACTGTCGAGGCTGCGGAAAAGGAAATCAGCTCCATGTTCTTCTCGAGCCGCCGCTATGATCTGGGTAAGGTCGGCCGCTACAAGATTTCCAAGGTCTTCGAGTATTATGGTACTGACATTGCGCCCGAGCAGCCTCGCGCGAAGGATGAGGAGACGGTTCTTGTTCCCCGCGATATCATCCTGACGATGAAGCATCTGATTGAAGTCAGGATCGGCGACAGGGAGGTTGACGATATCGATCACCTTGGCAACCGCCGCGTCCGTTCTGTCGGCGAGCTCCTGACAGTCCAGTTCAAGTCGGCCTTTGCCCGCATGGAGCGGATTGCGAAGGACCGTATGAACCAGAAGGATGTGGACACGATAAAGCCCCAGGATCTTATTTCCATAAAGCCGATTGTCTCCAGTATCAAGGAATTCTTCGGTTCTTCCCAGCTGTCCCAGTTCATGGATCAGTGTAACCCCCTCTCGGAGCTTACGCATAAGCGCCGCCTGAACGCTTTGGGACCGGGAGGTCTTTCGCGTGACAGGGCCGGCTTCGAGGTCCGCGACGTACACTATACGCACTACGGCCGTATGTGCCCGATTGAGACCCCTGAAGGTCCGAACATCGGTCTTATTGTCTCGCTTGCCATCTTTACGAGGGTCAACGAGTACGGTTTCCTGGAGGAGCCCTACCGCAGGGTTGTTGACGGTAAGGCGACGGATGAGGTCAAGTACCTGACGGCGATGGAGGAGGACAACTACTTCATCGGTCAGGTCACGGAAGGCATGAAGGACAATGGGGACGGGACCTGGTCATTCCCCAAGGAGATGGTCGCGTGCCGCCATCAGGGCGATTATACGAGCCGCTCCGCAGAAGACATCCAGTACATGGATGTTTCCCCGAGACAGGTTATTTCTGTCTCCGCGTCCCTCGTTCCTTTCCTGGAGCATGACGACGCGAACCGTGCCCTCATGGGCTGCAACATGCAGCGCCAGGCAGTCCCCCTTCTCTTCCCGGAGCCACCCCACGTCGGTACGGGCATGGAGCGCAAGACGGCGTATGACTCGGGTGTCCTCATCAAGGCGAAGCATGCCGGTGAGGTCATCTGGGTTGAGAGCGACAAGATTAAAATTCGTCCCGATGCGGCCAAGGAAGACGCTACGGTACGCGATGATGAGTACATCCTGCTGAAGTACCAGAAGACAAACTCCGACACGGTGAACCACCAGCGCCCGATAGTCGAGGTCGGCGAACATGTGGAGGCCGGGCAGGTCATAGCAGACGGCCCTGCGACCTTCAACGGGGAGCTTGCGCTCGGCCGCAACATCCTCGTCGGCTTCGTTCCGTGGAACGGCTACAACTATGAGGATGCCGTCCTCATCAGCCAGAGGGTCGTCAAGGAGGATATGTATACCTCCGTCCATATTCACGAGTACTCGGTGGATGTTCGTGAGGGAAAGCTCGGGCCTGATAAGATTACCCGTGATGTCCCGAACACCGCGGAGAAGACTTTGGACAACCTGGATGCGGAGGGTATCGTCCGGGTCGGTGCGAAGGTCCGCTCGGGAGACATCCTTGTCGGCAAGGTGACCCCGAAGAGTGACAGCGAGACGACGCCTGAGTTCAAGCTGCTCAATGCGATTTTCGGTGAGAAGGCGAAGGAGGTCCGCGATTCGTCACTCCGCCTGCCGCACGGTGTCGAGGGAGTCGTCGTTGATATCCAGCGTCTGAGCCGCAAGGAAGGCAATGAGCTTCCTCCGGGCGTTGATGAGACTGTGAAGGTTGTCATTGCTGACAAGAGAAAGCTCGTCGTCGGCGATAAGATGGCCGGACGTCACGGAAACAAGGGCGTTGTCGCCCGTATCCTTCCGGTTGAGGACATGCCCTATCTGGAGGATGGTACCCCGCTTGATGTCTGCCTGAATCCCCTCGGCGTTCCGTCCCGTATGAACATCGGGCAGATAATGGAGAGCGAGCTTGGCCGTGCCGGAATGATTTTGAACAAATGGTACGACTCGCCGGCTTTCCAGACTCCGTCTCAGGACCGGATTGCCGAAGAGCTCAAGAAAGCTGCTGAAAAGTGCAAGGCTGACGGGCTTGCCCCGATGGACTTCAAGAGCTGCAAGCAGATTGTCCGCGACGGACTGACAGGGGAGCCTTTTGTCAACCCGATTTTCGTCGGTGTCATATACTTCATGAAGCTGCATCACCTTGTTGATGACAAGATGCATGCCCGCTCCACGGGTCCCTATTCCCTCGTCACCCAGCAGCCGCTCGGCGGAAAGGCCCAGTTCGGAGGCCAGAGGCTGGGAGAGATGGAAGTCTGGGCGCTTGAGGCCTATGGTGCTGCCAATACCCTGCAGGAGATGATGACGATAAAGTCGGACGACATGACCGGAAGGTCCAAGGCTTATGAGTCATTGGTCAAGGGTGAGCCGAACATGAACATCGGCGTCCCCGAGTCATTCAACGTCCTTGTGCAGGAACTGCGCGGGCTTGCACTGGACTTTACGATTTACGATGACAAAGGCAAGCGGATTGCCTTGACAGAGCGCGAGCAGGATATCATAAACAAGATTGGATCTGGTTTCGACAAGGAGAACGAGAATGCGTGAGATTCAGGATTTTGCCAGCCTTCAGATTAAGCTGGCCTCTCCCGATACGATCAGGGCATGGTCTTACGGTGAGGTGAAGAAGCCGGAGACGATAAACTACAGGACTTTGCGGCCCGAGAGGGACGGTTTGTTCTGCGAGCGTATCTTCGGTACGACCAAAGAATGGGAATGCTACTGCGGTAAGTTCAAGAGCATCCGCTACAAGGGTATTGTCTGTGACCGCTGTGGCGTTGAGGTCACTCACTTTAAGGTCCGCCGCGAGAGGACAGGGCACATTGATCTTGCCGCTCCGGTCAGCCACATCTGGTACTACCATGCGGTTCCCAGCCGCATGGGTCTGCTCCTTGACCTGCAGGTGGCACACTTGCGGTCCGTTCTCTACTATGAGAAATACATCGTCACGGATCCGGGTGACACTGACCTGAAGAGGAACCAGCTTCTGACCGAGGATGAATACAATTCTGCGCTGGAGCGTTACAACGGGTCCTTCGAGGCCGGGCAGGGGGCAGAGGCCATAAAGAAACTGCTGGACAACTTGGATTTGGATGCACTGGCTGCCGAGCTCCGTGCCAAGATGGTGGAGAAAGGTACCAAGAGCGACAAGAGGTTGCTCAAAAGGATAGGTATCGTCGAGGATTTCCGCGCCTCTGGCAACAAGGCGAGCTGGATGATTCTGGATGTCATCCCTGTCATCCCGCCGGATCTGCGCCCGATGGTGCAGCTGGACGGAGGCCGCTTTGCCTCGTCCGACCTGAACGACCTCTACCGCCGTGTCATAAACCGCAACAACCGTCTGAAGAGGCTGTTGTCCCTCTCTGCTCCCGATGTCATCGTCAGGAATGAGAAGCGCATGCTGCAGGAAGCCGTGGATGCCCTTTTTGACAACACGAAGAGGCACCAGAAGGTAGTCAAAGGCGCAGCAAACCGTCCGCTTAAGTCCATAAGCGACATGCTTAAGGGTAAGCAGGGCCGCTTCAGGCAGAACCTGCTCGGAAAGCGCGTTGATTATTCTGGCCGTTCCGTCATCGTCTGTGGCCCGGAGCTGAAGCTCTGGCAGTGCGGGCTTCCCGAGAAGATGGCCTTGGAGCTGTTCAAGCCTTTCCTCCAGAAAAAGCTGTGCGACAAGCAGGTTGTCGGTAACATAAAGAAGGCGAAGATGCTTGTCGAGCAGGAGTCTCCCGAGGTCTACGCGATACTCGATGAGGTTGTCCGCGAGCATCCGGTTATGCTTAACCGTGCCCCGACCCTGCACCGCCTGGGAATTCAGGCGTTCGAGCCTGTCCTTGTTCCCGGCAAGGCCCTGAAGCTGCACCCGCTCGCCTGTAAGGCGTTCAACGCCGACTTCGACGGAGACCAGATGGCTATCCACGTGCCGCTGACCCAGGCCGCGCAGATGGAGTGCTGGACGCTCATGCTGTCTGCCCGCAACCTGCTTGATCCGGCAAATGGCAACACAATCGTGTACCCGTCTCAGGACATGGTTCTGGGTATCTACTATATGACCAGCATAAAGCGCTCTTCGCTCAAACCCGCCTCACAGCCTGAATGGTGCGAGCCGAAGCAGTGGGATAACTGGCAGTCGGATGAGTGGATTGAAGGACTTGTCAAGGACGACCGCATCCTTACGGACAAGAAAAGCTTGTTCAGCGAATCCGACGACGTCCACAAGAGAAAGCTTATCCTGTTCAGCAATCCCGATGAGGCCCGTATGGCCGCCACAGCCGGTTCCATTGAATGGCAGTCCGCCATCATTCTTCATACGGATACTCTTCGGAAGCCCATCCACGGGAACAAGGGAGTCTTTGCTGACGGAAAGTACGTTATTACTTCCGCCGGCCGCCTCCGCTTCAACGAGGCCATGCCGGACGAGGTGGAATTCTACAACGAGCGTATGGACGACAAGAAGCTCAAGGCAATGATTGAGGACGTGTACGAGAAGAAGGGTGCATGGCTCACAATCCAGATGCTTGACGCTATAAAGGAGTGCGGTTACAAGAACGCGACCTTCTTCGGTGCGACCCTTTCTATGGAAGATATACTCGTCCCGGAAGAGAAGGACCGTATCATTTCCGAGAACGAAAAGCAGTGTGAAGAGTACCTGACCCAGCTTAAGAACCTGGTAATAACGAAAGAAGAGCATCGTGAGCGCGTGATAGGTGTCTGGACCAAGGCGAACGAAGAGCTGACCAACATCATGATGGACAAGCTTGAGAAGGACAAGGACGGCTTCAACACGATTTACATGATGGCGAAGTCCGGTGCGCGCGGTTCCAAGAAGCAGATGTCCCAGCTGGCGGCAATGCGCGGCCTGATGCAGAAGCCGAACGGCGACATCATCGAGCTGCCGATAACGTCGAACTTCAAGGACGGCCTTTCGGTCATTGAGTTCTTCATCTCAACGAACGGTGCCCGCAAGGGGCTTTCCGATACTGCCCTTAAGACTGCGGACGCGGGTTACATGACCCGCCGTCTGGTCGATGTCTCTCAGAATGTCGTCGTCAACGAGGAGGACTGCGGCACGATAAACGGAATCGATTACACCGCCATAAAGGATGGAGAGACCGTAAAAGAGACCCTTGCCAGCCGCATCGAAGGACATTATGCAATCGAACGTGTCCTGGATCCGTTTTCGCATGAGCTTCTGTGCGACGTTAACCAGTATATCGACAAGCCGCTGGCCGAGAAGATTGACAAGGCCGGCGTGAAGAGCGTCAAAATCCGTACGGTCCTTACCTGCGAGAGCAAGTACGGTATCTGTGTCAAGTGTTACGGCAAGGATCTTGCCCGCAACAAGATTGTCGAGATTGGGGAGGCCGTCGGTACGATTGCGGCCCAGTCAATCGGTCAGCCTGGTACTCAGCTTACCCTCCGTACTTTCCATACGGGAGGTGCGGCAGAGACGACCGTCGATGACAACAAGATCAAGATGAAGTATGACGTGTACATCAAGAGCGTGTCCGGCCGCAAGATTGATGAACAGTCGAGCGACGAGTATCCGGGCTATGTCGTGACGGATAAGGGCGACTGGCTCTTTACCCGCCGCGGACAGATGATCGTGACGAAGCTCTTCCAGACCTTCGAGGTTCAGGATGGGGATGAGGTTGTTTCCATGGACGATAATACCTTCGTCCGTAAGGGAACTGTCATTCTCCGTCGTGGCGGGGAGGAGATAATCGCATCTGATGCGGGCCACCTCCTGAAGGGAAAAGATGGCAGGACTATTTATCTGGTCGGCGATGAGCAGAAGAGTGTCATAGATAACGGCTCCACGATATACAAGGATTATGTTGGAGCGAACTGCGTGGTCAAGGCTGGGGCTCCTATCGGTGAGTTTGATCCTCACATCGAGCCGTTCATTGCCGAGCAGTCAGGTATCGTTCATTTTGAGGATATCAATGAGGGCGAGACCTTGGAGAAGCAGGACGATGGCGGCTATTACATCTCTGCCCAGCACCTGGACACCAAGCAGCCCCGCATCTGGATTGGAGATGAGGACGGAAACGAGCTGGGAAGCTATAATATGCCGGCCGGCACGCACTTGAACGTAACTGAAGGCCAGAGCGTAAATCAGGGCGACAGGCTTGCCGGAATTGCGAAGGCGGCTACGAAAGCCAATGATATCACCCTTGGTCTTCCCCGCGTCTCCGAGCTGTTCGAGGCCCGTAAGCCCAAGGATCCGACCGTCCTTGCGAAGATTTCCGGGAAGGTTAAGTTCGGGAAAATCGTGAAAGGCAAGAGGACTCTCTGCATCGAAGGTAAGTACGGCAGGAAGATTGACCACCAGATTGCGATGTCCAAGCGTCTCCTTGTCCGCGATGGTGACGAGGTTGAGGCGGGAGAGATGCTCTGTGACGGTGTTGCTGACCCGCACGAGGTTCTTGAAATCAAGGGCGAGTACGAGCTGCAGACCTTCCTGATGAACCAGATTCAGGATGTTTACCGGGGACAGAACGTAAAGATAAACGACAAGCACATCGGAATCATCATCCGGCAGATGCTCAAGAAGGTTGAGATTGTCGCCGTCGGGGACACGAAGTTTATCTTCGGTGACCAGGTTGACAAGTGGGAGTTCAGGGCTGAGAACGAGAGGGTGACCAAGGAGGGAGGTGAGCCGGCGATTGCGAAGCCGATGTTCCTCGGTATCTCCAAGGCAGCCCTCGGAACCGACTCCTTCATCTCTGCGTCTTCCTTCCAGGAGACGACCCGTGTGCTTACGACATCCGCCATCAAGGGGTCGGTGGACCTCCTGCGCGGACTCAAGGAGAACGTGATAATCGGCCACATGATTCCCGCCGGTACGGGCATGAGGCAGTATTCCCACGTCAAGCTTTTCGACCGCTACAGCGAGGATCTTGATGCGAAGATGAACGAGATTCTTGAGCAGCGCCGCATAGATGAGGAACGGGAGCGCATGGAAGAGGAGAAGCACAAGGAGATGCTTGAGTCCATGGCGGCCAGTGCCGACGAGGACTGAAATCTTCCATAAAACCGTTCGATTTGCGAAGCTTTCCCCCGAATTCCCTTGACGGAATCGGGGGGAATTCGGTACAATAGCAGAACTTATTATTTTAGCCGGGGTGCTGCCGGCAGTAAATAGGAGAAAAGGCCAATGCCTACAATAAATCAGTTGATACGCAAGGGTCGCAAGTCAGCGGCAAACAGGACCAAAGCTCCCGCGCTTGAGTCCTGCCCGCAGAAGCGTGGCGTTTGTACGCGCGTCATGACGCAGACCCCGAAAAAGCCGAACTCGGCTTTGAG
>CACYDQ010000130.1 GCA_902773215.1 uncultured Spirochaetaceae bacterium
ATTGGAGAGCCGCGATGTAGAATCCGGCAATCACTGCGAACGGATGAAGCAGACCACTGAGACCCTCTGCAAGTATATCGCGATAAAGTACCCCAAATACATGCTGTCCGAGATGAAAATCAGGCAGATTGCCCAGGTTACCCCGCTCCATGACATCGGCAAGATAGCCATCCCTGACCGAATCCTGCACAAACCGGAGAGCGCGGGCAGGCTGACCGATGAGGAGTTCGACATCATGAAGACCCACACGGTCGCCGGCTGCAAGCTGATTGACTCCATTCCACGCTTCAAGGAGTCCGCACTCTACACATACAGCTACAACATCTGCCGTTACCACCACGAGCGATGGGACGGCAGGGGCTATCCCGACCACCTCAAGGGGATGGAGATTCCCATAGAGGCACAGGTCGTCGCCATTGCTGATGTCTTTGACGCGCTTATCTGCAAAAGGGTTTACAAGCCTTCATTCACCTTCGAGAAAACCCGGGAGATGATTATCGGAGGCGAGTGCGGCAGCTTCAACCCGGACATCATAGAAGCCTTCACCGCCTGCATCGAGGAAATCTATGAGAATCACTATGCCAAGCAGTTCGCTTCAATAACATAAACATAATGCGGCAGTCCTTTTCTTCCGAGGCGACCAAAGAGGGCAGCCCCAAATGGGAGCAGGCCGTCAGCCGAGAGACTCCTCTTTACCAGCACGGCGAGCAGATACGGGGAGAATTCGAGAGGGATTATACCCGCCTGCTCCACTGCCAGGCCTACCGCCGTCTCAAGCACAAGACACAGGTCTTCTTTGCCCCCCACAATGACCATGTGTGCACGCGTATGGAGCATGTCGGCCACGTTGCCTCCGTCAGCACGATGATTGCCAAGTATCTGGGACTGAACACCGACCTGACGCAGGCAATCGCAATCGGCCACGATATAGGGCACGCGCCTTTCGGCCACGCCGGGGAAGAAATACTGAACTCCCTGATGTGCCACGTCCCGGACGTAAAGGTCCCCCGGAAGTTCTGGCACGAGCGCAACTCCCTCTTTTTCGCGGACTACATTGAGACTCTTCAGGATCCCGACTACGCGGAAAAGCCCCTGAACCTGACCTATGCAGTCCGAGACGGACTCATCTGCCACTGCGGAGAAATCGACGAGCAGGGACTGCAGCCGCGAGAGAATGCAGGAAACCTCTACGACATCAAGCAACCGGGACAGGTTGCCCCCTATACCTGGGAAGGATGTATCGTCAAAATCAGCGACAAGATAGCATTCTTGGGCCGGGACATAGAGGACGCACGGGCATACCACATTCTGGACATGGGAAGCTACCGGCAGCTGCGCGAGATTGTCGCAAGCACCTTGGGTTTCCCCGCCAGCAAGGGCGGGAACTCGGCCTCCCGTTCAGGAAGGGCGGTCAATACGACCGTATTGATCAACGATATGGTGACCGACCTCTGCACCCAGTCAAGCCCGGAAGAAGGGCTCCGCTTCTCCGAGGCATACTTTAGTTTCCTGACCGCCCTCAAGAAGTTCAGCTATGCGAACATCTACAAGCACTGGCGGCTTCAGGAATTCCAGAAATATGCGGAGGAAGTCCTTGGCTGCATTTACCGGGTACTGATAAAGGCCCAAGTCTACACGGAAAACGGCAACCTGGAGCAGTACCTGCGCTACGTGCCCAAGCTCGCCTCGACCTTCTGCGACTGGATAATAAAATACACGAACTACGACAAGCAGAAAAAAGAAGCCTACCGTTACAAAACGGAGGAAGTATTCAACATCCACGATAAGGAAAGCTGGGAAAAGTGCGTCATTGAATTCATCAGTGGCATGACCGACCAGTATGCCATCGAAGTGTTCGAGGAAATAATCTCATTCTAAATTCTTCACATATCGGACGCAAGCAAATGCCCGCCCTGGGGCCTCGCCTTGACGCTGCGCTGTTTCCCCGCCCCATACGTTCCCACGATGCCGCTGGGAAACAAATGCCCGTGCCCGGGCTTGGTGTCACCTCCCGGTTTAAACAAAAAAAAGCCGGCGGCCACCTACTTTCCCCCGTAAGGAGTATCATCGGCGCAGGGGAGCTTGACTTCCGTGTTCGGAATGGG
>CACYDQ010000131.1 GCA_902773215.1 uncultured Spirochaetaceae bacterium
ACTATGTACAACTATATTTTCTTCGACTTCGACGGCACGCTCTTTGACACATCGGAGGGCGTGTTCAAGTCATTCGACTGTGTGGCGGAAGCCTACCACATCGAGCTTGCCGACAGGAGCATCTACAATACGATGATTGGTCCGCCCCTGCGAGAGAGCTTTACCCGCGTCTTCCACTTCAAGGAGGAGGAGCTTGCCCCTGCGATGGCCGTCTACCGCGACTACTATCAGAAGCAGGGGATGTTCGAAGTCCGCGCCTACGACGGCATTGTAGACTGCATCAAGACCCTCCGCGCGGCAGGAAAGAAAACCTACGTCGCGACGAGCAAGCCCGAGGTCTACGCCAGGCAGATTCTGGAAAAGCAGGGGATGCTGGACTTGTTCGATTTCGTGGGCGGCAGCGACCTTGCCGAGAAAGACCGGGTGAACAAAGTAGACATCATAAACTACGTGCTGGAAAGCGAGGGGCTGGCCGACCGCAAGGCAGAGTGCATCATGGTCGGCGACACCCACTTTGACATGGACGGGGCTGCCAAGGCCGGACTTGATACAATAGGGGTATTGTATGGCTTCGGCAGCCGGGAGAGCCTGGAGCAGTCCGGTGCCAAAGTCATCGTCCAGACCCCCGCCGATGTGGCGCGGGTCGTGCTGGGCTAAGAAAAAGCTGATTACAGGACGCAGATGGGCTCGAAGGTGTCGGCCTTGAGAGAAGCTCCGCCGATGAGTCCGCCGTCAATGTCGGGCTGCTCGAGCAGCTCCTTGGCATTGGAGGCCTTCATCGATCCTCCGTACTGGATGATCGTCTCGTCGGCAACCTTCTGATTGTAGAGCTTGGCGATGTAGCCGCGCACGAACTTGTGGATTGCCTCCGCGTCAGCGGGAGTAGCGGTCTTGCCCGTACCGATGGCCCAGACGGGCTCGTAGGCAATCGTCACCTTCTTCATCTGCTCCTCGCTTACACCGGCAAGGTCGGCGGAAAGCTGGAAGGCGCAGACCTGCTCGGCGTTCCCGGCCTCGCGGTCCTCAAGCAGCTCACCGATGCAGAGCACGACCTCAAGGCCCTGCTCCAAGGCGCGGCGGACCTTCTTGTTGATAAGCTCGTCGCTTTCGCCAATCTCATGCCGCCTCTCGCTGTGGCCGAGGATGACGACCTGAACGCCGATGTCCTTGAGCATCTCCGCGGAGACCTCACCGGTGTGCGCGCCGTTTCCGGTCGCCGCCATGTCCTGGGAGCCGAGCAGGATGTTGCTGCCCTTGAGCACCTGAGCAACCGCGTCAAGGTAGACGAAGGGAACGCCCACCATATATTTGTTGCTCTTTCCCTTGAGGGCGGCGACGAGATCCTGTGCGAGCTTCACTGAGCCGGCCTTGTCCAGGTTCATCTTCCAGTTCCCGGCGATATAATGTGTCCTAGCCATATTGTTCTCCTATATAACGTATAATGTAGTTACCCTTGATTCTAGCGAAAACGGGAAGTATTTTCAATGGCAAGAGAACTCTGTGCAAGCCGCCCGTTTCGTGCTATAATCCGGACAACTATGGAAAAGAGAGAAAACTTCAAGTCCAGGATTGGATTCATCATGACATCGGCGGGATGCGCCATCGGGCTGGGGAACGTGTGGCGGTTCCCCTTCATCACCGGGCAGTACGGCGGAGCGGCGTTCGTGCTCTTCTACCTCATCTTTTTGTTGCTGCTCGGGCTCCCGATTATGGCGATGGAATTCGCCGTCGGCCGGGCGAGCGGCAAAAGCTCCGTCCGTTCCTTCCACGCACTGGAGCCGTCCGGCAGCAAGTGGCATATCTTCGGCTACGCGGCTGCGGCGGGCAACTACGTGCTTATGGCGTTCTACACGACTGTCGCGGGATGGATGCTCGCCTACATCTTCAAGAGCGCGAAGGGGTTGTTCTCCGGCATGACACCAGACGAAGTGTCCGCCGTATTCGGCAACATGCTCGCAAATCCAGCGGAGCAAGTAACCTGGATGGTCATCGTCGTCGTCATCGGTTTCGCCATCTGCATGAGAGGTCTGAAAGGCGGCGTGGAGAAAGCCTCTACCTTCATCATGACAAGCCTGCTCTTCCTCATGCTCGTTCTCGTAGTCCGTGCCGTTACCCTTCCGGGAGCGGGGTCAGGGCTCGCCTTCTACCTCAAACCGGACTTCGGCAAGATGGCACAAAGCGGCATCGGGGAAGTCATCTTCGCCGCGATGGGCCAGTCATTCTTCACGCTCTCGCTCGGAATAGGCTCGCTCGCCATCTTCGGCAGCTACATCGGAAAGGAGAAAGCCCTGACCGGTGAAGCCGTCAGCATCATCTCGCTCGACACATTCGTCGCGCTCATGGCGGGCTTCATCATATTCCCCACCTGCTTCGCATTCGGCGTGAACCCCGGGCAGGGGCCGGGACTCATCTTCGCCACCCTCCCGAACATCTTCAACGCCATGCATTTCGGCCGCGTCTGGGGCACGCTCTTCTTTGTGTTCATGTCCTTCGCATCGCTGTCAACGGTCATCGCGGTCTTCGAGAACATCATCGCCTACGCAATGGACATGGCGGGCTGGAGCCGCCGTAAGGCCGTGCTGGTAAACCTTGTCCTCGTGCTGCTGCTCTCCCTGCCCTGCGCCCTCGGCTTCAACCTCTGGTCGGCTGTCACGGTGCCGGGCATAGGGAACATACAGGATGTGGAGGATTTCCTTGTCTCCAACAACCTGCTGCCCCTCGGCTCGCTCATCTACCTGCTTTTCTGCACGACCCGCTACGGCTGGGGATTCGACAAATTCGTCACAGAGGCCAACACGGGGAGCGGCATCAAATTCCCCAAGGCCATCCGCTTCTACGTCACCTGGATTCTGCCCCTCATCATCATCGGAATCTGGGTTACGGGCTACGTCCAGAAATTCATACTGAAATGAAGGCATCCTGCCGCCCGCACAGGGAGGCAGGGATTTTCTACTCCGAGAATACGGATACCGGGCAGGACTCAAAAGGAACCCGACCGAATTTCTGAGCCCGGCTCCTCCACCTTCCTCCGGTGTCCGTCAGCTTTACGTCCCACTTGTCAAAGAAGACGAAATATGCTAATCTTCTGAAACTCAATACAATCAATATTTTAACCCCAAAACAGTACAAGGGAAGGACAACATGGGAATCAGAGGAGAGCTTTACACCACGCAGGTGCAGGTGAACAACAGGTCTTACTTTTTCAACGTGAAGGAGAACAGGAACGGGGATGTATTCCTGCAGGTCGTCGAGAGCAAGATTTCGGACGGACAGGACGACAGGCGGGCAATCGTCATCTTCGAGGACAACATGAAGGATTTCCTCGGAGGCCTTGACGAGTCGCTCAAGTTCATCGAGAAGAACAGGAAGGAACAGGCCAAGGCGAGGGCAGAGAAGAAGCTTGCGAAGGAAGCAAAGTACAAGGCTCTTGCCGCCGAGGAGCGCGGGGACGATGACTTCAGCGTCAAGAAGGTCTACCGCCGCAAGGGCGAGAGCCGCCTCGTCGCCATGAAGCGGGCAGAAAAAGAGGATCAGCGCGAGCCGGACGGCATAAAGCGCAGCGGCCGTGTCCTGCACGTAAAGTCCAAGCGGGATGTTGCACCGGCAGATGCCGCCCCTCTGGCGGAAACGGAAGCCTCGTCATAAGCGGGCACATCTCTTTGCCGGAGTTCTTTCGCACGTATTCTTGAAAGCTTCTTCCATTATCGCTATACTGTAGGATATGAGATTATACTCTTTCAAGCATATTTTAATGACCGCCATCATTTCGGCGGTCGTCTCCGCCGCGTTCGTGGCGTTTATAAACAAAGCAGTCCGCATGTCAGGCAGCAACCTGGCTGACGCCCTCGTGGAGGAGCAGGCACTGGCTGATGCCGTGACGGAGGATTCCCTCGGAAGCGAAATAGACATAGACGACGTTTCCGGGGCGGAGTTCGTCCTGGAGACCAACAGCCCCGTCCTGCAGGTGGCGGGCAGCAGCAAGGACTACACGCAGGACGAGATGCAGAACATCTCGGTCTACGAGAAGTGCAACGAGGCTGTCGTCAACATCACGACCCAGGTCATGGGCTACAACTGGTTCTACGAGCCGGTCGTCACGTCGTCGGGCTCCGGGTCGGGCTCCATCATCGACAAGCGGGGCTACGTCGTCACGAACGTCCACGTCATAGAGAACGCTTCCACCATAAACATCTCGCTCGCCGACGGCACCAGCTACGAGGGCCGCGTCGTCGGGCAGGACAAGGAGTGCGATATTGCCGTGCTCAAGTTCGACCCGCCCGAGAACGTGGAGCTCAAGACAATCTCCTTCGGCGACAGCACGAGCCTTAAGGTGGGCCAGAAGGTCATAGCTATCGGGAACCCCTTCGCCCTTGAGCGGACGATGACGACGGGAATCATCTCCGGCCTGGGCCGCCCGATTCAGGAAAGCGACAACGTCATCATCCGCGACATGATACAGACCGACGCGGCAATCAACCCGGGCAACTCCGGCGGCCCCCTCCTGGACAGCCAGGGCCGCATGATCGGGATAAACACGATAATCTATTCTGCGTCCGGTTCTTCCAGCGGCGTCGGGTTCGCCATCCCTGCGTCCACGGCCCGCCGCGTCGTCAACGACCTGATGAAGTACGGCAAAGTCAACCGCGGGGTGATGCAGCTCTCCCTCATCCAGAATACCGCCCGCATAGCGAGCTACGCGGGCTACGGGGTCAGCACCGGCATGATAGTCAGCCGGGTTGCCAGGGGCAGCGAGGCCGAAAAGGCCGGAATCAGGGGCGGAACAAAGGCCGTCCAGTACGGCCGCTGGAACACGACGACGATTTACCTGGGCGGTGATGTCATCACCAAGATAAACGGAATCGCCGTCGCCAAGCTCGCGGACTACTACAGCGCGCTGGAGGACAAGAAGCCCGGCGACACCGTGACCGTCACTGTCTGGCGGGATGGGAAGTACGTTGAGGTCAAGGTTGTCCTGGAAGCCTATAGCGACGGGGCATCCTCGTCCACAGGCAAGAGCATCTAGTTACGGCATAAGAGGATATCAAGATGGGTTTGCGCCTTTTCAACACGATGGGACGGACGATGCAGGAATTCGTCCCCATTACGGACGGCTTCGTCGGCTTCTACGGCTGCGGCCCCACGGTCTATAACTACGCCCACATCGGCAACCTCCGTGCCTACGTCTTCCTGGACACGCTCGACAGGACGCTGACATTCCTGGGCTATGACAAGAAGCACGTGATGAACATTACGGACATCGGCCACCTGACCGGGGACTCCGACTCGGGCGAGGACAAGATGCTCAAGACCGCCCGGGAGCGGCACGAGAGTGTGCTTGAGGTCGCCAAGTTCTATACGGACGCCTTCCTGAGCGACATTGACAGCTTGAACATCATCCGGCCGGACGTGATATGCAAGGCGACCGAGCACGTGCAGGAGATGATTGACCTTATCAAGCGGATAGAGGCGAACGGCCACACCTACATGGCGGGCGGCAACCTCTACTACGACGTGTCCACCTATCCCCATTACGGCGACCTCGCAGGCCTCGACATGGACAAGCTCAAGGCCGGGGCGCGGATTGACATAGACCAGAACAAGCGCAGTCCCTACGACTTCGTGCTCTGGTTCACCAAGAGCAAGTTCGAGAACCAGGCGATGACCTGGGAATCCCCTTGGGGACGGGGCTACCCCGGCTGGCACATCGAGTGCTCGGCGATGAGCATGAAGTACCTGGGCGAGCACTTCGACATCCACACGGGCGGCATTGACCACATCCCCATCCACCACACCAACGAGATAGCCCAGAGCGAGGGGGCGACCGGCAGCAAATGGGTCAACTACTGGCTGCACAACGAGTTCCTCGTCATATCGAAAGGCGGCAAGGACGCCGGTGACTCCGGTGAGGGAGACAAGATGTCCAAGTCCTCCGGTAACTTTCTGCGCCTTCAGACGTTAATAGATAAAGGCTTTTCCCCTCTGGACTACCGCTTCTTCCTGCTCGGCACCCATTACCGCAAGCAGATTTACTTCAGCGATGAGGCCATGGCGGGCGCAAAGAAAGGACGGGAGGCCCTCGTGCAGCGGCTCGTCCGCCTTGCGAGAAACGCAGGACAGGATAAACTTGCTGCCCTCGCGGAAAAAAAGTTCGCCAGGGGTGAGGCTGCCGGCCTGACGGGCCTTTCCGGGAAAGCCGCTGGCTATGTGGAAGATTTCCGTGCCGGGCTGGAGAATGACCTTTCCACCCCGGTCGCCTTGAGCCAGATACAGAAAGTTGCCAAGGATTCCGCGCTGGAATCTGCCGAGGCACTGGAGCTGGTTGCGAGGATGGACAGCGTGACGGGGCTTTCCCTGCTCAAGTCCGCCCTGGAGGCGGCAAAGGCGGAGGCCGCGAGCGTCACGGCTGCGGGCAGCTCCGGCGGGAGCGACCATTCGGGCGATCCGGAGGCCGCCGGAATCGATGCCCTCGTTGCGGAGCGGCAGAAGGCAAAAGCGGAGAAGAACTTCGCCCGGGCCGACGAAATCCGTAAGGAGCTTTCCGCGAGGGGCATAACGGTGACGGACACCCCGAACGGTCCTGTCTGGAAACGTGGCTGAGTAAAAAATAAGAAATTCCTAAGAACTTTCTTAGAAATTTTGTAACTGAAAGAGGACGATGTGGGTTCTATAGATAAAGAAGCAACAGAAAAAGCCGAGATACATTGCGCTGATTCCGTTGACTTCAAGAGGCTTTACGATGCGACGATGAGCCTGTTGTTCAAGATTTCCTTGAGAATCGTGAACGATGAGGAAGCTGCCGAGGATTTGGTGCATGATTCCTTCATCAAGGCGAACGAAAAGGAGCTGGTCTTTCCATCGATTGACGATGCAAAGTTCTGGCTCATCCGGGTCGTAAAGAACGCTTCGCTTAACTATGCCAAGCGCAAGGTCAGGGAAGCAAAGGCGTACCACAAGGCCCTGTATGAGGGCCGCCAGGAGATGGAAAGTGGTGAGACCGAGCTTCTGAAGAAAGAGACCGTTGAGAAGGCAAAGGAAGCATTGGAGAAGCTGCCGCCGAAACTGAAGGAAGTCCTGGTGCTCCGGGAGTACGGTGGTATGAATTACAAGGAGATTGGCAAAATCCTTGGCATCACGGAAGGAAACGTGAAGGTCAGGGTTTTCCGAGCTAGGGAACAATTGTTGAAGTATATAGGAGAAGAAGATGTTTACCTGTCCTAACAAAGACCTGCATTCAGTTTACCTCGATGGAGAGCTTTCTGAGGAGTACAAGGCCAAGTACGAGGAGCACGTCAACGGCTGCCCCAAGTGCCAGGCCGCGCTCAAGAAGCTCAGGGCTGCACGCGACTTGCTGAAGGCTGACAGTGACAGCATCTCCATGAGCGAGCGCGACATGGAGTCCAGCTTTGCCCGTCTCCAGTCCCGCCTCTCCTACAAGAAAGTTCTCAAGATGCCTGTTTCCGATGGTGCGAAGAACGTCCTCAAGGACGTGCTCGTCGGTGCTTCCGCAGCGGCCGTCATTGCCGCCGTCATGCCGACCAAGACCAAGACCGTCATCCAGACGACCGACTTCAAGCCCGTCGCCCGCATGACCTCGCTCGATATGCCCGCTGACCTTCAGGTCGAAGGCTCTGTCACTCCGGCGAGTGTCGTAAGCTTCCTTGCGGACGACAACCGGGTTCAGCCGGCTTCCGTTTCTTTTGCTTCTCCGGCTGTCGCCATCAGCCCTGAGGTGGATGTTGCTGCTCCCGCACTTGCAAGGCCCGTGTCTGCGGTTTCTTCCCAGTCCGCGGCATCCCTTGCGTTGACCAGCTACGATGTGTTCCTTCCCGTGGAATCTGAGGCTATCAACGCCAAGGAGAAAGACTCAAGTTTTTTTCTCCATCTGTCGTCGCCTCTCTTTACCATTGATATAGGAAAATAAGAGTCGTCGGCGTGAGTTTTTTTAAGTCTTACGGAAGACTCCTAAGAACCAAAGCGTCAGTACGCTTTGGCTCTTTTTTTTCTATAGTACTCATTGCCATAGTCGTCAGTTCCGGCTTAGGAATGGAAAGCCTGAAGGCCAAACGGGCAGTCATCAGTTCCATCAGCCCGGAAATCGGCTCCAGCGAGGAGCTGATGACGATACGGGGCTCAGGCTTCGGGGACGAGCAGGACGAGTCCTATGTCAGTATCGCGGGCTTCCGCATCACTTCCAGCCACTATGTCTCCTGGAGCGATACCGAAATAAAGCTCCTTATTCCCTATAACGTGCAGGATGGCCTGGTAAAGGTCGTCACCAGAAGGGGCGAGTCCGACCCCTCGTTCTTTGCCAACAGGTCCAATATCCCCGAGAGCGTCCGCTTCGACCTTCAGAGCAGGATTCCTCTCGTATCCGCCGTAGAACCTGAAAACGCCGCCCCCGGTGACCTCATAACGATAAAAGGCTCCAACTTCGGCGTGTCCCGTTTGTCGTCCGACATACTCTTCGGTACGGACAGGCCGGACTCCGTGCTGCCCGCATCTTTGAGCGAGTTCCCCTGGAACTACTGGAGCGACAATGAAATCCGTGTCCGCGTCCCCGACGGGGCGGCCACGGGCGCGATTTCCGTAAGGACAGGCAAGGGGGACAGCCATGGCTACCCCTTCGGAGTCTCCACCTCCACCGGGAAGAAGCACTACGTTGACAGGAAGATGTATGTCATCCAGACAGCCCTTGACATAGAGAACGAGAAGGAAGGGGAACTGGGAGAAATTACGCTGTATATGCCAAGACCTGTCCTCTCCGCCGCCCAGCCTTCCGCTGAGTATAAGGAAGTCAAGCCCGATGCGCTGATAGACAACGACAAGGGCGAGATAGTCTTCCGTACGCATGCGATGTCCGGTAAGGGGAACAAGCAGTCCTTCTCCGCGAGCGCGGTCATAACGGTTTACGGCGTGGAGTCCTCCGTCAATGAAAAGAAGGTTTCCCCGTATTCTGCGGAGACCCTGAGCCTGTACAAATCCTACATGACCGCAGACCCGCAGGTTCCCTCGGACAAGCCTGTGGTCACGGAGCTTGCCGCCGAGATAACGGGCAAGGAGAAGAACCTTTACAAGAAGGCCCGGCTCATTTACGATTATATGCGGAAAAACTACAAGGTGCAGGCGCAGCTGCGCGGGGGGACAGCTGACCCCCTCGACTTGCTCAAGCGGACATCCGGGGACTCCTTCGACTTCGCCGCGATATATGCTGCCCTTTGCCGCGCCTCGGGCATAGCGGCCGTACAAGTCACGGGCGTGGTCATAGACGACAAGGGGGCCAGCCACAACCACAGCTGGACGGAAATTTATCTGGAGGACTTCGGATGGCTCCCTGTTGACCTTGCCCTTGCCTGCGGTTTAAAATATGCTTCCTTCCCGTTGCGGGAGGACACCGCGGATTATTACTTCGGCAACATGGACGACAGCCACATAGCCTACAGCAGGGGAATCAAGGCGATAAAGTCCTCCATGTCCAACAACAGGATTGTCCGCCGGCCGAGGAGCTACGCCATGCAGAGCCTCTGGGAGGAGTCATCCACGGCGGAGTCAAGCTACAGCTCGTACTGGACAGACCCGATTGTTACCGGGATGTACTGAAACCATATACCAATAGTATCGAGGTGCTTTATGCAGACAAAAGTTTTAAGCGTGGGCGGTTCCATCATAGCGCCCTCCGAGCCTGACACGGAGTTCCTGTCGGGGTTCTCACGGATGATCATAGACTGGCTGGACACGAACCCCGAGACCCGGCTCATTCTCGTGGCGGGCGGCGGCGGCCCGGCCCGCATTTATCAGGGAGCCTTCCGTGCGCTGGAGAAAAAACGCAATGAAGACGGCGGCAAGAAGCTCTACGACAGCGATGCCGACGTGAACATGGCGGCGGACTGGATAGGAATCATGGCGACCCGCATAAACGCGCAGCTGCTCAAGGCGACGTTCGGTTCCCTCTGCAGTCAGAGCGTCGTCACGGATCCCACCAAGGTGACGGACTTCACTGACCGTATCCTCATTGCGGCGGGCTGGAAGCCGGGCTTCTCGTCCGACAACGATGCGGTGCTGCTCGCCGAGCGCTTTAACGCGACGACTGTCGTCAACCTGTCCAACATCGAGAAAGTCTACACCGATGACCCCCGCAAGAACCCCGACGCAAAGCCGCTTGACACGATTTCATGGGCGGATTTCCGCAAGATGGTCGGCGACGAGTGGGTGCCGGGCAAGAACTGCCCCTTTGACCCCATCGCGAGCAAGAAAGCTGAGTCGCTCGGGCTTACCGTCATCTGCGCTTCCGGGCATGACATAAAGAACATCCGCGCTATACTGGACGGTGGCGAGTACGTAGGGACGACGATAAAATGAGCGGAAAAAAGATGCTTTCCCTCGTCCGTGCCTTTGCCGTCGTGCTGCTGGCCCTGTCGCTCGCATCCTGCGTCAGTTCGGGTGGAGCCGGAGGCAAGGAGAAGTACTGTTCCCGGAATCTCTCTGAGGAAGGGGTGAAGGGCGAGAAGCAGCTGGTCAATTTCTTTATGGCCAACAAGCCCGACGCTGACAAGAAGCAGGTCAGGCGGCTCGCCCGTTATTACATAAACGAGGCCCGGGCTGAAGGAATAAACAGCGACTGCGCCTGGGTGCAGATGTGCCTGGAAACGGGCTGGCTCTCCTTCGGCGGCCTGGTCAAGCCGGAGATGCACAACTACTGCGGCCTTGGCGCGATAAGCGCGGAGCAGCCCGGCGTCAGATTTGAGACCGAGCAGCTCGGTGTCAGGGCGCACATCCAGCACCTGCACGCCTACGCGACCACTGAGGACGTGCCGCTCAAGCATGCGCTGATTGACCCCCGCTACAAGTGGGTGCTTCCGCGCGGCAAAGCCCCGACGGTCCGGGAGCTTGCCGGGACTTGGGCTGCGGATCCCGAGTACGGCAGGAAGCTTGACGGACTCCTGTCCCGCCTGGAAAAATTTTAAGACACAAACTGATGTGCATGCTGTCCGGGGACATCCCGGGCAGCACTTCCTTTCCCAATATTCCACTCATCCCTACGGACTGCATACGGCTTTCAGGAAGGCAAAACAAGGCTTTCAGGAAGGCAAAACAAGGCTTTCAGGAAGGCAAAACAAGGCTTTCGGGAAGGCAAAACAAGGCTTTCAGGAAGGCAAAACAAGGCTTTCAGGAAGGCAAAACAAGGCTTTCGGGAAGATAAAACAAGGCTTTCACGATGACGCCAAAAGGCTTTCAAAAAAAAACTTTTCCCGTGTTGACAAGACGAATTAAATGTGATACAAGTTAATTGTATACAATCTAATTTTATCAAAGGCATTTTGCCTGGGAGGACAGGTATGAGCATCTATGATTTCAAATTTAACTCACGGAAGGGAGAGGAACTTTCCATGGCAGACTACAAGGGAAAGGTCCTGCTCATCGTGAACACGGCGACCGGCTGCGGCTTTACTCCCCAATATGAGGAGCTGCAGAAAATATATGTGGACCTGCACGACAGGGGGCTTGAGATTCTGGACTTTCCCTGCAACCAGTTCGGCAACCAGGCTCCCGGCGACAACGAGGAAATCCATACCTTCTGCAAGGGCAGGTTCGGCATTACGTTCCCCCAGTTCGCCAAGATTGACGTGAACGGAGACAATGCCCTCCCCCTGTACAAGCACCTTACGTCCAGCACGACCTTTGAGGGATTCGGCAACAGCAAGGCGGGGCTCGCGATGTCCGCGTTCCTCAAGATAAAGGACTGGAACTACAAGAAGAGCGGGGACATAAAATGGAACTTCACCAAGTTCCTGATTGACCGCGAGGGCACCATCGTGAAGCGCTACGAGCCGACGGCGGACATGGCCGACGTGCGCTCCGGCATTGAGAGCATCCTGTAGCACGGACGGAGGTATTGCGTATGCCCGGAGCATATGACGGCCTGCTTCTGGAAAATCAGCTGTGCTTCCCCCTGTATGCCTGTTCCAAGGAAATCGTGCGCCGCTACAAGCCCCTGCTCGATGAGCTTGACCTTACCTATACCCAGTACATCACAATGATGGTCATGTGGGAGAAGGAGAAGGTGAACGTCAAGGAGCTGGGGGAACGCTTGTTCCTTGACTCCGGGACCCTGACGCCCCTGCTGAAAAAGCTGGAGGCAAAGGGCTATATCATCAGGGAGCGGTCCGAGGAGGACGAGCGGAACCTCATCGTCAGCATAACCCGGAAAGGCATGGCCCTGCGCGACTGGGCCAAGAACGTCCCGGTCAAGATGGCCTCCTGCGTCAGCCTGAGCGCAGACGATGCCGCCACGCTCAAGCGGATACTGGACTCCCTGATGAGCCAGTTCGGCGCGGGGGAGTGACAGGCGTATGGCGGACATACTGATTCTTTGCAAGGTCGTGGACAACTACGGCGACATTGGCTTCGTGTACCGGCTGGCCCGCGCCCTGTCCGCTCTGGACGGAACGCTCCGCCTGACCCTTGTCGTGAGCGATTTGCCCTCCTTTGCCTACATGGCCCCGGGGCTGAATGCCGCCGTGCCCTTCCAGCGCTACGAGGGATGGGACGTACTGGACTGGAATGACGCGGAGACCTGCGCCCGCTGGTGCCGCTCGCATGATGTCCGCGTCATCCTGGAGTGCTTCCAGTGCGGCCGACCGGACTGGCTGGACGGCTACCTCTTTGGCGGCGGCCTGCCTGCCGGCCAGACTGCGCATATCATCAACGTGGAGTACCTGACGGCGGAAAGCTGGGCGGAGGACTTTCACCTGCTCAAAAGCGGAACCCGGTCCGCCATGGTCAGGAAAGTGAACTTCATGCCGGGCTTTACGGCCCGGACTGGCGGGCTCCTGCTGGACCGGCCGTTCCTGGATTTGCTCGCTGACCGGGCGGGCGCTGCCGGAAAGCTGAAGAATTTCCTGCCCGCATTTGACCCTGCTGCCTGTAATGTGCTGGTCTTTTCATATGAGAAGGATTTTGCCCCCGTCGTACGGGCCTTTGACCGCTACCATGCTGCGGGCGGGAAGCTTGAGGCCTGCCTGGCTTCCGGCAGGGGGGCGGCCTCTTTTCTGTCCGCGTATGGCCGGGAAAAATGCAGCTTCCCTCTCATAAGTCTGCCGGGGCTGCCGCAGGAGGCCTGGGATGCCCTGCTCGTCTCCTGCGATGTCCTTTTTGTCCGGGGGGAGGAGTCCTTTGCCCGCTCCTGCCTTTCCGGTCTGCCTTTCGTATGGCATGCCTACCGGCAGGATGAGGCATTCCATCTCGTCAAGCTTGCGGCCCTGCTGGAGCGGATGCGGGGTTTCTTTCTGCCGGAGGACTTTTCCCTGCTGGCAGAGTTTTTTATTCTATATAACAGCGACGATGTGTGTGGTTCATGCGGATGCCAAGGCGGAAACCGTGGGGCGGAGGCGATGGGGGCTGAGGCCCTGGGGGCGGTCGAATCCCTCTGCCCGGGCCTGCCGGCAAAACTGGCCGACGGGGCCTTTGCTGCCCGCCGCCTGGAAGAGCTGGCTTACGCGTTCCTGAAGGGGAGGGAGCGTCTTGCCCCCTGCTTCCGGGCGTTTTCCCGGTCGCTCCTGTCCAACGGTGACCTCGCCGCCCGCCTGCTCGCCTATATACAGTCGGTTGGCTGAGGGAACGCTTTTTTCCACAAAAAATCCCCGGAATTCCCCGCAACTCACTAAAATTCCGTGCGTTGTACTCTAGTCTCGTTTTTTTATGGTCTGTTATAATGGCGCACCTTAGCTGGAAAACTTTTTCCGCGTTTTTGCGCGGAAGTACTGCGCTGACCTGTTGCAACAAAACGCAAAATTCTATATAATGCGTGCTATGCTGACAACAAATGAAATTAAGGTCGGATCGGCTTTCATGTTTGAGGGATCGCCGTTTATCGTGCAGAAGATGCTGGGCCAGAAGTCTGGACGCCAGGGCATGACGACCAAGCTTCGCGTCAAGAACATCGTCACCGGCGGAACTCAGGATCTCGGGCTGGATGCAGGCGAGAAGTTTGATGAGGTTGACCTGGAGCAGAAGAACGTAAAGCTTTCCTACATAGATGGAACGACCTTCCATTTTATGGATCAGGAGAGCTATGATGACGTACCGCTCGAGAAGGATGACCTTGGTGACAACTGGGGATATATCTCTCCCGATGACGAGTACGATATAAGCATTACCTACTATGAGGGCAAGCCCGTCGGCGTGAACCTCCCCGTCAACGTGACGAGGACGATCACCTACTGCGAGCCCGGGGTCAAGGGCGACACTTCCGGTAAGTCCCTGAAGCCCGCCACGCTGGACACCGGCCTTGAGGTCAAGGTTCCGCTGTTCTGCAACACGGATGACAAGATTGTCGTGGACACCCGCGACGGTTCCTTCGTCGAGCGTGCCAAGGACAAGTAGGCATTTAAATGGTTTTATGCGGGGCGGTGTTTTTTACCTCCTTTGTGTGCCGTCCCGTTTTTTGATCCACTAGCTCAATTGGATAGAGTGACAGCCTCCTAAGCTGTAGGTTGCGCGTTCGATTCGCGCGTGGGTCAT
>CACYDQ010000132.1 GCA_902773215.1 uncultured Spirochaetaceae bacterium
AACACCGTCGATTACATCATCGGGAAGTTCGAGATCGCCCACATCGCGATCAGGAAGAAGGACTACGAGACGGCCGTCCCCATCCTGACCGAAATCATAGATATTTATAACGAGACACCGACGGGCGAGCTTCCCCCTTCCTATAAGGTGCTGGCACAGAACGACCTGAAGAAAGTTCCCGAGAACATCCGTATGTCCATTTCCGCCAACGGAAAGAACAACGATTACTACGAGAACGACGACTACGGCGACATGGACTTCTTTGAGGAGACGGATTACAGGAATACTTCCGGCAGCGGCAAGAAGAAGTCCTCGTCACAGTCCTCCGCCGGTGACGACGGCTATTATCAGGGCAGCTACTCGGACAGCGACTCCTACTGGAACTAGGCAGAGCCCCGACACTTGTACGTCGGGGCTTTTTTCTATATTATTGATAGTAACTATGGAAGATTCTAATAAAGCGTGCCTGGTCCTTGCCAACGGGCTTGTGTTTGAGGGAAGGGGGCTCGGAGCCTCCGGGGTCGTCACCGGCGAGACGGTTTTCACGACGGGAATGAACGGCTACATCGAGACGCTGACCGATCCCAGCTATTACGGTCAGATCGTGACGCAGACCTTCCCCCTCATCGGCAACTACGGCATAATCCCCAAGGACTTCGAGAGCGGGGCCGCCCACGTGTCGGGATACATCGTCCGCGACCCCTGCGAGGATCCGTCCAACTTCCGCGCCGGGGGGGGGCTGGACAGCTTCCTGAAGCAGCAGAATGTCATCGGGCTCTGCGGCATAGACACCCGGGAGCTGACCAAGCTGCTCCGCGAGGCCGGCGTCATGAACGGCATGATAATCAGCGGGGAGGACGGTGAGGCGGCAAAATACCGCGCCATGCTCTCCGACCAGAAGGGCAAGGCAGAGCTCCTCAAACAGATACAAGCATACAGGATTACGAACGCCGTCGAGAGCGTGAGCGGCTCGGCGCGGGCCGTCGAGGAGGACGCGAAGACCGTGTTCACCGAGAGCGCGGCATACCGCTTCGTCCCGGTCAGGGCTGACGGCACCAAGGTCAACGACATGGACGCGGCCATGAAGGACGGCAGGGGCAAAAAGGTCGTGCTCTGGGACTTCGGGGCCAAGGCGAACATCCGCCGGGAGCTTTTGAAGCGCGGCCTTGAGGTCATCGTGATGGATGCCTCCGCCAGCGCCGACGACATCCTCGCCGCAAAACCGGACGGGCTCATGCTGTCCAACGGCCCGGGCGACCCCGGCGACAACACGCGGATAATAGCAGAAATCAAGAAGCTCATCCAGGCGGGCCTTCCGATATTCGGCATCTGCCTGGGCCACCAGATGCTCGCGCTCGCGGCGGGGGCAAAGACGAGCAAGCTCAAGTACGGGCACCGGGGGGCCAACCAGCCGGTCAAGCAGCTTTCCACGGGGCGGGTCTACATCTCAAGCCAGAACCACGGCTACGCGGTGGAAAACGACAGCCTGCCCGAGGGGGCCGTCCTCAGCTTCGTCAACACGAACGACGGTACCTGCGAGGGCATCACCTACACGGGCTTCCCGGCGTTCAGCGTCCAGTTCCACCCGGAGGCATGCTCCGGCCCGCTGGACACGAGCTTCCTCTTTGACGAATTCGTCTGCCTCATAAACGACCACGGCTACTTCCGCCACTACAAGGCGGCCTACGGGCGGATTGACGCGATAAGCTACTTCGCGGGGACGATTGCCGGTACCAAGGCGCGGGCAGCCAGCGGACGGTCCAACGGACGAGGAGCCTAAAAACCGGTGGAAAACAACACGCTCAGCACGGACGGCTCGGACAAGCCCTTCTTCCACGCCTCCCTCCCCGCCCAGCTCGTCATGGGGGCGGTGTTCGGAATCTTGAACATCCTGTCAATCCAGCTGGTGAACTTCCTGCATGTTCCCCTCTTCCTGGACGAGTTCTTCAACGTCGCGGCCTCCTTCTTCGGCTGGGCGGCCGGATTCACGTCCGTCATCGTGCACCGGGTTCTGTCCGTCGTCATTCCCTCCATCGCGAACCCCGGCAGGCTGTTCTTCGTGCCGGAGGACACCCTTTTCGCCCTCTGCGACATCCCGGTGGTCGTGCTGGTGCGCCTGATGTTTGCCCGGGATCAGAAGATTTCCTTCGTCAAGCTGCTCCTGTGCGGCGTTATCCTTGCCGTTATCATCAGCATTTTGGGAGGCGGGATATTCACCTTCCTGTTCACCTGCTTCGGCTACGGGGAAATTTCCTCCGTGCGCTACCTGACCATGGTACTGACCGGAAGCCGCATTCCGCTCGCGCCTTCGGCCATGCTCAGCCGCATCCCCATGAACCTGATGGACAAGCCGCTCTGCGTCTTCCTGGGCTACGCGATTGCCCGCCTTGTCAGGCGGCTCCTGAACATACGGCGGCGCGAGAACGGCCAGGACTAGCCTCCTGCCCGCAGGCAGGAGTCAGCGGTTACACAGAAGTCTCTTCCTTATTACCCCCCCCCCCATTTTAAGGGAACTTCAATAAACACCTCGCAACCCTCGCCGGGAGACGACAGAATCCTGAAGCTGCCGCCGAGCAGCTCCGCCCGGCTCCGCATCCCCCGTATGCCGAAGTGCCCGCCGGAAGCATCTGCGTCCGCAAGCTCCGCAGGCAGGGCCGACGGGTCAAAGCCCCTGCCGTCATCGCTGACAACCAGAACCAGGGAACGTCCCCCAGAGGGGGGCGTCCCGCCACGGAAGAGCACGGAGATTTCGTCCGCACCGGAATGCCGGGACGCATTGCCGACCGCCTCCTGCATGATGCGGAAGATATGCAGCCGCTGCTCCGGCGACAGGCCGTTCACGTCCGCGTCTTCCCGTATGGAGACAGTGCAGTTAACGCCGCCGGACGAGCTGTGCGACACGTTGGCCGCCCACTCTGCCAGCACCGTGCGGAAGTCGCCCAGAAGGTCGGGCGGGATGATGTTCCGTATGACTGAGCGCACGTTCTCTATGTTCGCTTCCTCCAGCTTTTCTATCCGCTCGTACAGCTCCCTTGCGTCCTGTCCGCCGCCGATGTGGCGGCGCAGGTTCTGCAGGGCGAAGAGCGCGCTCCTGCTGTCCTGGGCAATCGTGTCATGCAGCTCCTTGTAGATGCGGCTGCGTTCGTCCTCCTGCATCTTTATTGTCGCTGCGCTGACGGCCCGCTCTATCTCCGCCGTGCGCCTGAGCTCCGCAAAGTGTTTCTGCTGCCACAGGAAAAGGCTCATGGAGATGATGAACATGACGGAAAAAAAAGAGAGCAGGATTAGAAAAAGGATGATTACGTGGGTAGTCTGCTCGGAATTGAGGCTGACGATCTGGCCGTAGCGCAGCAGCAGGAGCCCCATGTCCTTCCCCGCGGCCGCACTTCCCGGTGCGGAAAATTCGAGGATATCGTCAATGACCGTCGTCAGCTCGGGGATGTCCTGCGCCTTGAGCTTGAATTCCGGCGAATCCGCGTAGTCCTGAATCGCGTCGTGGAACTGCGGCAGGTCTGCCGTATCCAGCCGTCCGGTCCCGCCGCAGGCATCCGTCCATGCGTTCAGCACGGGGTCTCCCTCTGGAGGCGCGTCGCATGAGTCCAGGGCGAACAGCAGGATGCCGAGGCAGAAAAGAACGGCCATCCTGGGCCGGATCCGCGTCATACTACTCCCGTCCCCGCATCTGGAGCAGTTCCTGGCGGGTCGTGACCCCGAACTTGTCGTAGATACGGTACATATAGTTCTCCACCGTGCGGACGCTCTTGTCCAGCTCCTCGGCGATGGCGACATTGCTCTTTCCCGCGCATGCCAGGTCCAGGATCTGCTGCTCCGTCCGTGTCAGCCCGTTGACAGCCTGCCTCGTAATGAGGAATCGTTCTATGATGTCTCCCTGTATGAAGCGCCGCCCGTGCGACACCTCGTTGAGCGCGGTGATGAGGACGCTGGAGTCCGCGTTCTTGGTCACGTATGCGTCCGCGCCTATCTCGTTGCTCATCGCGTATTCGATGAAGCCGCCCCAGTCGAAGCTGGAGTACACGATGCAGGGACAGGGATGCGGGGAGGTCTTGATGTGGCGGATGATTTCAAAACCCTTCGTGTTCTCCCTGCTTTCCGTCCCCTTGTCCTTGAAGGACGCGTCCACGATGGCCGCAAGGAATCCTTTGCTTCCGGCATCCGCTTTGGAGGCGGATGCGGCGAAGCGGGCGGAAAGCTCGTCGAATACGCGGACCGCCTCCTCGTATGTGGATGCCTCCCCCGCGCACTTCCATACGGAATTGTCCGAGAGCCAGCGCTTCACGCCGTCCCGCAGCATAGGATGATCGTCAAAAATGAGGTAGCATTGTTCTTGGGTCGTATGCATCATGCTCTCCGCTACGAGCTTTCGTCGCCGCCAGCCGTGAGGCAAGTATAGCTCGTTTTCAAAAATTAAAACAGGGGCCGCGTTCACGGCGGCCCCGTCATCATGGCCGGGAACTACATGTCCTTGTAGTCAATCGCGATGCCGGACAGGTTGTAGTTGCCGGTGCGGAACAGCCTCTGGAAGAATGTCTGATGGGCGTCGACGATGATGTTCACGACGTCGTCGCACTCGGGGTACTTCCTCTGGGCCTCCTCCAGAAGCTTTATGTAGCCGTTGGCCTTGCTGGTACCCCCGATGCTGACGCGGCCGAGAATCGTGTAGGTGCTGCTGTCGGCGGGGAAATTTGTGCCGTCATGGTCAGGCGTATTCGAGACGCAGGAGGCGAACAGCCCGAGCACGAGCGAAAGACCCATCACGGCAAGGATGCCCCTGCCGGATTTCATCGATTTCTTTGCAAAGATAATCATAATAACACTCCTTATGGAAGTAAAAGTATGAGGATTATAATCTGATTCCCAAAGACAAAACTAGAGTACAACGCACGGAATTTTAGTGAGTTGCGTGTTTTCCGGGAAAGAAAATGCTCGCCGGGGTGTCTTGCGGGCGGGCGGAGGAGCTGATATAATCGGAGCATCTATGAGCAGCATTGAAATCAGATCCGTGACCCCGGATGACGCGGAACGCCTGCGCGAGATTTACGCGCCCTACGTGAAGGACACCGCGGTCAGCTTTGAGTACGACGTGCCGTCCCTGCAGGAATTCAGGGGCCGGATTGAGCGGACCCTGGGCAGATATCCGTATATCTGCGCGGTCAGGGAAGGGGTCGTCATGGGTTACGCGTACGCCGGCCCCTTCCACGCCCGGGAAGCCTACCAGTGGTCGGCGGAGCTTTCGATTTACGTGGACGCCCAGGCCCACGGGCAGGGCATAGGGCGGAGGCTCTACGAAGAGCTTGAGGAACGGCTCAGGGAACGGGGCATCGTCAACACCTACGCCGGTATCGCCGTGCCGACCGTACAGGAGGACGAATACCTGACGACGGCAAGCGAGCGCTTCCACGCCCACATGGGGTTCAAGGAAGTCGCCCGCTTCCGGGACTGCGGCAAGAAGTTCGGCAGGTGGTACAGCATGATTTATATGGAAAAAATCATCGGCCCGCACGACTGAGCAAGCCCCTAGGCAGGTTTTGTTTTTTTCATTAGAATCGGGAATATCAAAAAACGCTTGCAGAGGTTTAGCAGAATATGATTTGGAATGAGCCGAAAGAGTGCATGGACAGGGAGCTGCTGAGGAAGCTCCAGGGCGAGAGGCTGGTAAAGGTCGTCAACCACGTATACCACAACGTGCCGTCCTACCGCAAGAAGATGCAGGAGGCGGGGCTGGAGCCGGGCGACATCCGGGGGCTGGAGGACCTGCCCAAGCTCCCCTTCACGACATACGAGGATTTGAACCAGGCATATCCTTTCGGGCTTTCCGCGGTCCCGCAGGAGCAGCTGGTCCGCGTGCACGCCTCGAGCGGCACGACCGGCAAGCCCAAGATTGCCGTCTATACCCGGCGGGACATAGACCTCTGGTCTGAGTGCGCCGCCCGCTGCCTTGCCATGGCGGGCATAACGCGGAACGACGTCATCCAGGTCGGCTACGGCTACGGGCTGTTTACCGGAGGTCTCGGAGCCCACTACGGGGCGGAATACCTGGGCGCGCTCGTCATACCGATGTCCACGGGCAACACCAAGAAGCTCATCGACATGATGGTGGACTGCGGGGCGACCGCGATTGCCTGCACCCCCTCCTACCTGCTCCACGTTGCCGAGGATTTGGAGAAGTCCGGCATGATGGACAAGATAAAGCTCAAGGCCGCCATTTGCGGGGCGGAGCCCTGGACCAACGAGATGCGGAGCGCGATGGAGAACAAGCTTCACATCAAGGCGTTCGACATCTACGGGCTTACCGAGGTGATGGGGCCGGGAGTCGCCGCCGACTGCGAGTACCACAAGGGACTGCACATCTGGGAGGACCACTTCCTTCCCGAGATAATCGACCCCAAGACCCTCAAGCCGGTCGCTGACGGCGAGACCGGCGAGCTCGTCATCACGACGCTGACCAAGGAGGGCATGCCGATGATCCGCTACCGGACCAAGGACCTGACCAGCCTGGAGACCAGCCGCTGCGAGTGCGGGCGGACCATGGCGAGGATACAGCGCTTCAAGGGCCGCACGGACGATATGCTGATTATCCGCGGCGTGAACGTCTTCCCGTCTCAGGTGGAAGCCGCCCTGCTGACTGTGGACGGCACGACCCCGCACTACATGATTATCGTGGACCGGGTGGACAACACGGACACGCTCGAGGTGCAGGTGGAGGTGGACGAGTCCTTCTTCTCCGACGAGGTCGGCAAGCTGGAAAAGCTTTCCCGCACGATTCACGACCGGCTCCGCGAGGCGCTCGGCCTGAACGCCAAGATAAGCCTGGTGCAGCCCAACTCGCTCGTGCACTCGGACGGCAAGACCAAGCACGTCACCGACAAGCGCAAGCTCTATGTGTGAGAGGAGGTAGGATACATGTTCATCAAACAGCTTTCCGTTTTTCTGGAGAACAAGTCGGGGCAGCTTGAGGAGCTGCTGAAAATCCTCGCCGCGGAGAAAATCAACATCTTCTCCGCGAGCCTCGCGGACACCAACGACTTCGGCGTGCTCCGCATCCTCGTCAACGACACCGACAAGGCCTACCGGGTGCTCAAGGAGAAGGGCATCACGAGCAAGGCGAACGATGTCATCGGCGTGAGCGTCCCGAACCAGATCGGGGGCCTGCACAAGGTCGCCGCCCTGATTCTCGGCGCGGGAATCAACATCTCCTACATCTACGGGCTTTCCGTCGCGAACGGCGGCGCGAACATCGTCATGAAGACCGACGACCAGGAGAAGACCGTCAAGCTGCTCTCGGACAATGGCATCGTCCTGCTCAGGCAGGAGGATTTGTAGGCCCGCCCCAGCCCCGGCGGAGTCCAGCCGGGGCAAATGCAGCCGAATCGAATGATGAACGACAAGACGACTCTGAGCATCAGGAAGACGGGGCTTTTCTACCTGTGCATCGGCTATGCGATTTCTCTGCTCTTTTCCGAAATCTCAGGATTCCTGTACGCTGTTTCCGGCCTCGAGGGCATTGAAAACGAGGTGTTCGCGGACTGGATTGCATACAGCAAAGGATTCCGTCTGGATTCGATTGCCCAGCTGGGCGGCTTCATCATTCCGGGAGCCTGCATGCTCGTCTACGCCTTTCCCCTCTTCCGGGGGAAGCGGACGGAGCTTACGGACAGGCGAATTCTGAACATGCCGATTACAGCCTCGGTCCTCGTATTCCTCGGCTGGCTGTTCAACTTCGTCATCCGCTTCAGCCTTGCCCTGGCAGCGCATCTTTCGGGCGAGCGCAACTTTCTGTCCGTCCTGCTGCTTTTTCCCCTGTCAACGGTCATCACGGCGCTTCCGCCCATAACGCTCACCTACCTTGCGCTCGAAATTTTCAACCGGGTGGCAGTACTTCCCCGCCTCTTTCCCGACGGGAGCATCTTCTCCGTGAAGGGGGCGGTCAAGCCCTCGATTACCCTCCTCTTTATCATGGTCTTTTGCGCGGTCTGCCTCTACCCCGTCTTTGAGATGACCTCCTACCTGATTCTCCGGGACTATTGCCTGACGCAGGTCGTCTCGTTCCGGCCGCTCCTGCACTGCCTCCTGCCGGTCCTGCTCGCCGTCATCATCATGGCAATCCTGCTCCGCCTTATCCGAAAGCCGCTCAAGCTGCTGTCCGCCGCCGTCGGCAGGGTGGAGCAGGGGGATTACACACAGGGGGTACGCTACGTCTCCAACGACGAGTCGGGCATCCTCGCAGACGGCTTCAACAAGATGACCGCGTCCCTCGCGGAAAAGGAGTTCCTTCGCGACACCTTCGGCAAGGTCGTGGACCCGCGCGTGCGCGACTACCTGACGAAGGGGGCCGTCTCCCTGCGCGGGGAGAGCCGGGAAGTGACCGTGCTCTTCTGCGACATCAGGAGCTTCACCGCGATGAGCGAGAAGCT
>CACYDQ010000133.1 GCA_902773215.1 uncultured Spirochaetaceae bacterium
CTTCGTCATCCTCGGATTCAGCCCCATGGCCTGCATCGGCAAGCTGGGATGGCTTTCCATCATCGGCCTGGGAAGCGCGC
Source organism: uncultured Spirochaetaceae bacterium (assembly GCA_902773215.1). Lineage (GTDB taxonomy): Bacteria > Spirochaetota > Spirochaetia > Treponematales > Treponemataceae > Treponema_D. The sequence continues at coordinate 81 of CACYDQ010000133.1, forward strand.
TCGTCGCTGACTACACGCTGACCCCGGTCCTTATCTACCTGACCAAGCCCTTCGGCAAGGACAGGCCGGACGGCAGCCAGAAAAAGTAAGCGGTATGCAACCTTCTGCAGGGAAGGTTGTTATATAGATAGACAAGAGATAGTATTACGGAGGAATAAAATGAAAGCAGTAAACGTATTCAAGGGATTTTCCAAGGCGCTGGCGATCCTCGCCCTGTGCGTGTCATCACAGGCACTCTTCGCACAGGAGCTGACCGGCTACGACATCGCAAAAAAGGCGGACGAGCTGCCCGAGGGCAAGACTTCGGCATACACCGCGACGATGACCCTGCTGAACAAGAAGGGGGCCAAGCGCGTCCGCCAGATGATAATGCGCAGCAAGGACTTCGGCGACACAAAGAAGACCGTCCTGGCCTTTACCCAGCCCAAGGATGTTTCCGGCGTCTCCTACCTGATGTTCGACTACGACGAGGCGGGCAAGGATACGGACAGCTGGCTCTACATGCCTGCGATGAAGAAGGTCCGTCGCATCTCCGGCTCGTCCAAGGGTGACGACTTCATGGGAACGGACTTCACCTACGAGGATATGGAGGGCACCGACCTGGAGAAGTACACCTACAACCTGCTCGGCGAGGAGAATGTCGGCAGCGAGCCCTGCTGGAAGGTAGAATGCATCTCCAAGGACACGGACAAGAAGAATCCACGCCGCATCGTCTGGTTCTCCAAGAACAGCTACGTGACCTACAAGGCCGAGCTGTACGACCGGCAGGACAAGCTCCAGCGCACGCTCACTTGCTCCAACATCAAGCAGATTGACGGATACTGGACGACCGGCAAGATGGTCATGGAAAACGTGCAGGCAGGCAAGAGCACCACGCTTGAGATGACCGACGTCAGCTACGACCAGCCGATAGCCGACAGCCTCTTTACGGTCTCCTCGCTTGAGAAGGGCAAGATAAAGTAAGTCCAGCAGTCCCAGGGCAGGGCTGCCCCCCGCAGGGCGGCCCGCCTGACACAACGCAATGCAATAGCCCCGCCCGCTGTCAGGGCAGCCCGATGCGACACACCCCGGCGGAGCGAGTCTGTTCAGAAATAGAACAGGTCCTCGAACTTCTTGTCCAGCGCGACGCAGAGGATGAGGGCGAGCTTCGCAGTCGGGCAGAACTGCCCGGTTTCGATGGAGCTGATGGTGTTCCGCGAGACACCGACCATCTGGGCGAGGTCGGCCTGCGACAGCTTCTTTTCCGCCCGGATCTCCTTGAGGCGGTTCTTGAGCACGAGGGACTCGTTCATGGTTCCGCCCCTGCCGGGAGGCCGCCGAGTTTCCCCGTCAGCTCCAGGACGAACACGCCCACGAGCAGCAGCAGTATCACCAGGTAGCCGAGCGCGACGAACAGCTCATGCAGCTTCCTGAGCTTTACGAATTTAACGAAAAACGCGATGCAGAGCATTCCGAAGAACACAATCCAACACTGCACGCTGACCCGCCGCGTGAAAAGCCAACTCAAAAGCGAGACCAAGACGCACAGGCCCAGCGAGCCAAAGTAGGCGGCCGCTGCCGCCGTCTTCTGTACCTCCAGATCCTCTATGTCCTTACCGCCGTTCTCTCTCCTGCTCTTCTGCAGAATTTCGTCCTTCGTCATCTGCTCACCCCCGCTTTCCCCGCCGTGCCGAATTCATATCCCAGGATGCCCGCGCCGCAGGCAGACGCGCACTCCCCGCACAGGATGCATTCCGCGCTGTTTAAGCTGTTTATCCCGCCCGCCTTCACGAGGGCCGGCACGTCAAGGCTCATCGGGCAGGCTTTGCGGCACTTCCCGCAGGAAACGCAGCCGTCCTTTTTTACCTGCATGCGAAGCTGCGGAAGATGGAGCAGCCGCCCCAACCGGTAGCCCATGGCCATGAAGGGGGCCATCCAGCAGATGTAGTGGCAGGTCGCCCGCTTTCCGTGCAGGATTGCCGGAAGCAGGAAGAGCAGGATGATGCCGTAGTAGATGATATAGCAGTAGATGTTTGAGACCGAGATGCCATGGTCGGTCATAAAGAAGGGCTGTATCGTATACTCTCCCTTCCCGAGCGCGTGGCAGATGACCACGCCAGAAAGCCACACGAGCCAGATGCCGTACTTTATGTAGTTCCGCCAGCCCTGCTTGGGCTCCTTGGACGAGAAGCGGGCGAAGCAGTCCGACATGCCGCCCGTCGGGCAGAAGTAGCCGCACCAGAGCCTGCCGAAGAAGATTCCCAGGAGGAACATCAGGGTAAAGACGATGAAGCTTCCGTTGATGACGTGCTGCATGGCCGCCATGATGATGAGGTAGGGCGAGAAGTACCAGATGGTGACCGGAAATGCCAAGAGGGCGACCGTGAGCGTAAAATGCCTGAATTGCCGTAAAGTCATATCGGCTCCTTTGTATCAGTTTATCTTGCCAAGTATACTGTGCAAGCATCTTCATCATACTCATGCAAAGTAAACTTGTCAAGGACCTTGCGCGCCGGACAGGCAGTTCGCGCCGGACAGGCAGTTCGCGCCGCTTCAGAAATTGGACGTCCTCCTGTGCAGCCCATGCCCTTGAGGTCCCTCCCGTAACGAACAAGCTTCCGCGCTGTTATACGAGAGGAAGGCTGTTTCAACGGAATCCAAGAAAAAATACAGCGAAAAGGAGTTTTCCATGAAGAAGATACATCGTTCACAGTGCGCCTTCGTGCTGACTGCGGCTGCCCTCGCCCTGGCAGGGCTTTCGCTCGCTTCATGTGGCGCAAAGAAAGAGGCGGCCTACGGGGCGTCATCGGCCAGCTTCGCCTCGATGGATATGGCGGATGAGGAGATGGACTTTGACGACGCGGAGTACGTCATGGCCAACAAGGAGGCCAAGGCAATGGCGCCGGAAGCCCCCGTCCCCGAACCGGCACCTCAGCAGGCAGCTTCCTCCGGTACAGCGTCGGCCTACGAACGCAAGCTCATCAAGACCGGGAACGTCCGCCTGGAAGTGCAGAGCCTTGCCGAGGTGAAGGCTGGTGTGGAAAGCTGGGTAAAGAAATACGGCGGCTACATCGCAAGCTCCGATGAAAGCAACAGCAACGCAACCTTCACCGTCAAAATCCCCAGCGAGCGCTTTGAGGATGCGATGGGCGAGACAAACTCATTCGGCAAGGTGACGAGCAAGAACATGGGCAGCAAGGACGTGACCGATCGCTACTACGACCTCAAGTCCCGGCTGGAAAGCAAGCGGATCATGCAGGACCGGCTGGAAAACTACCTGAAGTCGGCGAAGGACATCAAGGATATGCTAGAAATAGAAAGCAAGCTGAACGACGTGACGGCCGACCTTGAGTCCATGCAGGGGCAGCTGAACCGTCTGGCGGCGCAGATAAGCTTCAGCGAGATAACGGTATTTGCCCGGCTCAAGGCGAATCACACGGACGAAGGCTTTGTCATGCCGGACATCGGCGGCAAGTTCAACAACCTGTGGGGAAACATCGTTTACTTCGTCGTCGGGCTCTTCTTCGTCATCATCTACGTTGTGCTCTTCGGAATCCCAATCGTCCTGATCCTCGCCCTGCTCTACTGGCTTTGCTTCGGTAAAATCGGGCTGGTGCGCAGGCTCTTCGCGAAATTGAAGAAGTAGAGGCATCCGCCCTGACAAACAAAAAGCCCGCCCGAGTTTCCCCGGACGGGCCTTTTTATTGCCTTTCGGCAAGCTTACCGAGCTTCCGACTGCGCGGAAGCTCGCGGACCTGAATCTAAGCGTTGAGCCTGTCGCTTGCCTTACGGCAAGCTTACCGAGCTTCCGACTGCGCGGAAGCTCGCAGACCTGAATCTAGGCGTTCAACCTCTTCTCGAGGTCGTCCAAACAAGCACTGAGCTCCTTGGGAAGGTGCTTACCGAACTTGGGATAGTGGTTCTCGCGGACGTCCTTGACTTCCTTCTTCCAACCCTCGACATCAACCTTGAGGATCTCAGGCAGGGTCTTCTTGTAGTAGTCGGCCAGTCCGTCAGTGTTGATGGCTCCGTCCTTGGGCATGAAGCCGATCGGAGTATCAACGGCGTTATCCTTGCCGTCGCAGCGGTCGAAAATCCATGCGAGGACGCGGCTGTTGTCGCCGTATCCGGGCCACATGAAGCCGCCGGGCAGATCCTTGTTGTTCTCGTCCTTGCGGAACCAGTTGACGTAGAAGATCTTGGGCAGCTTGTCCTGGTCGGCCTTGGCGCCGACATCGACCCAGTGCTGGAAGTAGTCGCCCATGTTGTAGCCGCAGAAGGGCAGGATGGCGAA
>CACYDQ010000134.1 GCA_902773215.1 uncultured Spirochaetaceae bacterium
CATACGCGCCCATGCGACCATCTCCTCCTGCGTGCCGCACCTTACGACAAGCCAGCCCTTCCGCCCCAGCATGGAGACGCGCCAGTCACAGGGCTTGGATTTTTCCACGGCGCGCTTGTCGGCGACACGGGTAGCGGCCTTTTTCCGGACGTGCGGACGGTCCCTCCGTCCGTACCGGGCATCCCTCTCCTCAAGTTCCGCACGCACGGCCGCGACGGCATCGTGAAGCCGCTCCGGGGGTATCTCCGACGGCCAGCCCCTCTTACGGAGGATGTACCAGGCGGAATCCCGGGAGCACCCGGCTGCCTCGCCAATCTCGCGGCAAGTAAGGATGCCGGTGCTCGAGGCATGCATTCCCTTCCTGCGCTGAATCAGGTGCCTCTCGGCATATTTCGCCATCAGGTTTCTGAATGCCGCCTCTGCCTCTGCCGCATCCTCAGCCGGAACGCTGCTGCCCATGCCCAGCTCCCTGGCATACTTGTACGCAGTATGAATGGAAATCCCCGTCCTCTCCGCCAGCTGGCTCATGCTTACGCGTCCTTCCGGTGTTGCGCTCATCCTATTCCTCCTAAAATATCATTTTGGACACGTCCAGCGACTGCTGGCGCGCCTGCTCTGCCGTCGCCACGTCAAGGCGGTTCATCGCCATGATGCTCGTGATCACGCCGTCAATCCGCTTTCCCGTCTTGGTGAACTGCGGCTTGACGACCTTTATGTTGTCGTTCGGGTCGGTGCGTATGGAGGCGCACGACACCATCCAGCGCATGACCGGGTTGTTGTCGATGATGCGCCTCTCGCTGACCGCCTTCTCCCACGCCTTGGACGGCTCGGACATGTACGCGATGCCCTGGTTGAACTCGACCATCGTGAAGCTGTCGGCAAGCGGGGCGATGATCAGGCTGGACAGGTTGCGGTCGTAGGCAATCTCCTGTATGTCGTACTCCTGCGCGTCGCGCCGGATGTCCTCGAACATGTAGGAGTAGTCCACGGTCTCGCCCGGGGTCGCCGTTATCCATCCGTCCTTCACCCACTTTTCAATCAGGTAGCTGTCCGTCTTCATGCGGACGGCTATCATGTCCTGCGGGATGTAGAAGCGGTGTCGCGCATACCTCCGCCCGTCGGGGAGCAGGAAGTAGAGCGTGAAGGCCGTGAAGTCGGTGGTCTTGGACAGGTCCAGAGCTCCCCAGCACTTGAGCCCGGCAAGCTTCTTCTCGCTGAACCGCTTGATGCACCGCCTCCAGTGGGAGTCGTCAATCCAGCAGTCGGCGTTGTTGACCCACACGTCCATGCGCTTGGTCAGGAACTCCGCCATGCCCGTGCTTTTCTGCCGGGCGTTGGTCAGCGCCTTCCTCAGCTCGTCCGTGCTTATCGCCCCATCCACGCCAAGGTTGGGGTTGGCCTTTATCCAGTTGCGCTCGTTCTCCGGGTCGTCGCCCTTGTCCAGCTCGTACACCACGGCGAGGTAATTGTCGTTCTCGTAGCCCCTCGCCCCCTCCAACATCTTGCAGACGCGCTCGTATTCCTCATGGCAGGGGTTTGAAAGCTCATGCCCCGCCGTGGTAATGATGAATATCAGCGGCTGCTCCCGCGCCCCCATGCCGGACTCGATGACGTTCAAAAGCTCGTCGGTCTTGTGAGCGTGGTACTCGTCGATGATGGCACAGGAGGGGTTGAGTCCGTCCTGAACCTTGCTGTCGGAGCTCAGGGCCTCGAACTTGCCGTCGCCGCTCGTAAGGTTCTGGGCGTGGACCTTGACGAACTGGGAGAGCGTCGCACTATAGCGCACGGTGTTCTTCGCGTTCGTGAAGGCAATCTTCGCCTGGTCGCGCTTGGTGGCGGCGGAATACACTTCCGCACCCGGCTCGCTCACAAGGTCGTACAGACCAACGCCGGAAGCGAAGAAGGTCTTGCCGTTCTTGCGGGCGACCTGAAGGTACACGCGCCGGAAGCGACGCTTTCCGTTGTCCTTGCGCCGCCATCCGTAAAGCACGGCGATGACCCACTGCTGCCAGGGCTGGGGCTCAAGCCTCTGCCTCGCGAGCTTGCCCTTGGTATGGACCTGCTCGCGGAAGAAGTCGATGGCCGCCCGTGCATGGGCATCGTCGAAGCGGTAGGGGAAGCTCCCGTCCTGCGCCTTCAGGTCCGCCTGGTTGCGCCTGACCGCAAGCTTTATCATCCGGCAGGCGGGAATTTTCCCCGTGAGGATGTCATCAGCGTACTGGTTGTAGCTGTAGTCCATTTTCCGGCATCCCGTCCGGTATGACGGCCTCCTCAAACTCCTTTCTTCCGCACCAGCGGTCGGCATCGTGCATAAGCCAGGTGCCGAAGTTCCACTGGCTCTCCTTTTTCTTCCCCCGGCCGACCATCATGCGGGTTGCAAGGCAGAAAGCCCGCCCGTTGGTCACCCAGACCCGCTCGCCCTCCGGAGGCGGGTCGTCCCGTATGCTCCGCCAGCGCATCAGCCGTTCCCCACGATGCGCAGGATCGCGTCGGTGCCGTCCGGCTTCTTCTCGGAGACGTTGCCCCGAACACGGGCGGCGTTCACGGGCGTGTCCCCGAACTGCCCCATGATCTTCTGGTACTCCTGCTCGTACTTGAGCGCAAGGTCAAGGGCGTTCTTCGTGTTCGGGCCGAGGGTCAGCAGGTACTTGGCAACGCCTCCCGCGTCCTCTACGAGCTTCCGGCACTCCCGCGCCTTCTGCCACCAGAAAAAGGCGTGCTCCAGCGTGGGAAGAGTGACGGGAGTGACCATCCGCGCCTTACAGAGGGCGGGGACGAGGGAGTCCCACAGCTCCCGCGCCTCGCCGGTGATGCTGGCCGGGCAGTCAACGCCGGGCAGGGACTCCAGGGAGGTCCCCCGGTCGGCGTGGCGGCAGGGCTGGTAGGTGCCGTCCTGCTTGTGCTGCTCGACGGTCTTGGGCGGTCTGCCCACTGCTACCCCCTCCCTGTTTTTTCGCATGTGCGCACAAAAGACGGCGCGCGTTGGTCATCGGCGGGTTGTGAAATATTTTTCACCCCCCTACCCCCTTCGCGAAAGAAATCGTTTTCCGCCAGCGTCTTCGCGCTGTGATGCTTCCAGCAGAGCGGCTGCCAGTTGCCCCTGTCCCAGAACAAAGCCTCGTCGCCCCTGTGCGGCGTGATGTGATCCACGACTTTCGCAGGCTGACCGCACAGAATGCAGTCCGGGTATTCCTCAAGGAACGCCCTGCTCTCCCGCCACCACCTTGCGCTCGCGTACAGGTGGTGCCATGCCGTGCTCTTCCCCCTCTTGGGAGCGGGCCGCTTCCCCCACGTCGCCTCAAGCTCCTTGTGCGCCTCGCAGAAATGAAGGCCGGGCAGGGCCGTGGCATAGCAGCCGCCCTTATGGCACACCGTCGTTCTCATACCATCCTCCTGTAATCAAGTCAAAAGCCTCAGCGGGAACAAACTCCACGAGCCTGTCAGCCTTGGTCCTGTAGTCCACAGCGTGCCGCACGGCCTGTGCCAGCGCGGACACGTAGTCCCTCATCACGCAGTAGTTCCAGCCGTACACGTCCCGGAACCTTACCTGCCGTCCGTCCTGCGCCCGCGTGTACGTTACAGGGCTGGAGTACCTGCCCATCAGGTACAGCACCGCCTCCATCGCGCAGTCCTCCACGACCTCCCGCCCGGGGCGCAGCCTGCGCTTCCAGAACACGGAGCGGCAGCAGCGTGTGGCGACCACAAGGGCAAGCTCCCACAGGGAAGCCCTCGCCCCCTCGTCCCCGTCCTCAAGCCAGCGCGCCTGGTAGGTCAGAAGCCGCTCGTTGTCCGTGGCAGGATTGTCAAAGCGGGGAAGCCTTGCACGAGGGAAAAGCTCTAGCTCCGGCTGGTCCGCCCCCCGGACACGGCTTCCCACCTGCTATGCCCCCTTCCGCATGTTGTCACGGAAACCCTGCGACAGCGACACGTCAGGGAAAGGGTCCAGCCTCCAGCCCCTGGCATCGTGGATGACATAGCCCCCGCAGTTCCTGCACGCAAGCAGGCCTCCGCCGACCTGAAGCTTCCCCCCGCAGAAGTGGCATGTCGGCGCGCCGGAGGGCGGGGGGTCAGAAGCGGAAGCCCCGCAATCCTGCTTTTTTTTAAGCGAGTCGCCGAAGCCCTGCTCCATGTCCGTCCAGCTTGTCACGGCCTTGAAGAAAAGGTTGTTACGCTCGGCCTCGCTCATTCCCTCAAAGCGGCGGGTCTTTCCCCCGGACTCTGCCCCGAAAGGCTTCTTGGCGAGATAGTCATAGGCATGGTCAAGGAACTCCATGCCCAGCCCCCGCGTAATGAGCGAGGCAGCCATGCGCTTCATGCCGTCGTTGTCCAGGGCAAGGCCGTGGTCCCAGAGCCAGGAGCCGATGGCGGTCACGGTCACGGGCTGGCCGGGCGGCGTCGGGACGGGCGGGGCAGGAGGCGGCGCAACATCAACATCTTCATCTTCATCTACATCTACATCAACATTGTTTGTTTTAGGTTGTTTTTGGGGGTTGTTTTGGGGGTTGTTTTCCGACCGAACGTTAGCTTCACTTATAAGGGCATCTTCTTTCCCTTCCTCCGTGAACTCAAACTTTTCGTCCTTCGGCTCGTCCTGTACTTTTTTGGGAGAAGCTTTCGGGGCCGTTTTGGAGGCGTTCCTATTGCCAGACGGTGCGCCCCCGCACTTCCTCCCCACGTCAGCGTCAAGGAAAGAACGGATTGCCGTAAAGGCAATGTCGGCTATGAAGGGCAGGTTCTCCGGCTCAATGCCGTCGAAACGGTATGCGTCAACGGCATCGTAGAAAGCAAGCCGTGCCTCAGCGTCCGTTATCTTCCTTGCGACCTCATAGAAGCTCCTGTACTGCGATGCCTTTGAAATCTGTTCCAATCCGTCCCCTCCTAAACTTCCTCTATCTCAATCCCGTGCACGTGCCACATCAGCCGCTTCTTGAGCCTGTAGACCGCAGTCCTCACGCCCTTGAAATCCTCGACGTGCCTCCGCCCGTCCGGGTCCATATATACAAAGTCCGCCACATAGCGGACGGGAGCCATGCGCCTGCCGCCCGGACCCTTCTCCCCCTCGACGAGGACGAAAGGCACCTGCCGCTCAAGCCCCGTAATCAAGCCGTCCCGCTCCATGAGCCTCAGCTGCGCC
>CACYDQ010000135.1 GCA_902773215.1 uncultured Spirochaetaceae bacterium
ACCTGTCCATTGCATTTTATTGCGTCCGACAGGTCTCGAACCTGCAACCTACGGATTCGAAGTCCGTTGCTCTATCCAGTTGAGCTACGAACGCGTACGTTCGATTGCAAATCCACTGTTGCCCAGCGCCAGGGTGCCTAGTGGGGATCGAACCCACGACAACCAGATCCACAATCTGGCGCTCTACCGCTGAACTACAGGCACCATCTAATTGACGTTTATGACTATACATCAAAGCACATATCTTTGTCAATAAGATTTATCAAATTTTTTCAAAAAAATTTTTTTTCTTTCCTGCATTGGATGGAATGCCGGCACGGCACCTACGTGTACATCTGCTCCAGCGTGACAAGCTCCGTGTCCGGCTTGCCCAGTTCCTTCAGCCCCTGCGTGAAGCCGCCGAGAGAAAAGATGTGGTGTTTCGTCTTTTGCGTTACCAATAGGGGCCAAGGTCCTGATTCTTATGACATGCAGTCTTGGTATGGCTTCCGCGTCGTCCGCACCAAGCCGTAAGCCCTTTGGCAGGGTAAGAAAGGCTTCGCTGTTGCTTATCTCGAGGCTTCGCTGCCGGTTGAAAAATTCCTCTGGATATGCTATTGTAGAAAGATGAACTGCCCCGATTACAACTCACCTCAGGCCTTGAAGAGAATCCTTGACGAGAAGGGCTTCGCGATGCAGAAGAAGTTCGGGCAGAATTTCCTGACGAGCCCGGACGCGCGGGAAAAGATAATAGCCCTCCTGGAGCTTGCCCCCGGCGAGACAGTCTGGGAGGTGGGTCCGGGGCTCGGTGCGATGACGAGCGGCCTGCTTGCCGGAGGGGCGGACGTGACGGCCTTCGAGCTGGACAGGGGCTTCATCGACCTGCTCGGGGGCTATTTCGTCGCTGAGGCGAAGAAAGGCTCTTTCCGCATTGTTTCCGGGGATGTGCTCAAGAACTGGAAGAAAGAGCTCGGCGTATCAGGAAAAACTGCGGGTAAAATCAAGCTCTTCGGGAACCTCCCTTATAACATAGCCGCGACTTTCATCGCAGATACGATTACCTCTGGCGTATGCTTTTCACGCTGTGTCTTCACTGTTCAGCGTGAGGTTGCGGACAGGATGCGTGCCAAACCGGGGAGCAAGGACAACTCATCTTTTTCCGTGTTGTGCCAGTGGCTGTACGACGTAAAGGCATGCGTTGACCTTGCTCCCGGCTGCTTCTGGCCCCGACCCAACGTCGCTTCGCAGGCCGTGCTGTTCACTCCTCGGAAGAAGCCGGTGGAGCTGAAGGATTCCAAGACATTCGTCACGCTCGTGCATGCCCTCTTTTCCCAGCGGCGCAAGACCCTGCTGAACAACATAAAGCCCCTCCTGCCGCCGGGTGTGTCTGCGGACGAGCTGTTTTCCCGGGCGGGAGTCTCCAAGGGTGAGCGGGCGGAGAACCTGAGCGTGGAGCAGTTTGCCTCCCTCGCAGATACGCTCTTTTCCTTTCGCCCCTAGTGTGCTAATATAGAATACAGAGAAGGCTTATTGATGACTGAAAATGAGATAAAAGAAAATCTTGCCAAAGTCCTGTCCGACCTTGCCGATGCAGCGAAGGCTTCCGGCCGGAAACCGGAGGATGTCCGCCTCTGCGCCGTCAGCAAATTTCATCCGCTGGAAGAGATTCTCGCCGCTGTGGGGGCGGGACAGCTCCTCTTCGGCGAGAACCGGGTGCAGGAGGCATATTCCAAGTTTACGGAGCTGCCGGGCCGTGTTGCCGCGGGGCAAATTTCTGGCGGGCAGCCGGAGCTCCATATAATCGGAACTTTGCAGCTGAATAAGGTCAAGAAGGCCGTCGAGATAGCGTCCTGCATACAGTCCGTGGACCGTGAGGAAGTGCTCGCTGAGATAGAGAAGCGGGCCTCGGCCCTCGGCAAGAGCATAAAGGTTTTGTTCGAGATGCACACGGGCGAGGAATCCAAGGCTGGCTATGCGGACGAGTCTGTCTTGTATGCCTCCTTGGAAAACTGCGTGAAGGGAGCATACCCGCACGTCATCCCCTCCGGCCTTATGACGATGGCCCCTTTTACGGAGGACGAGACCCTGATCAGGAAGTCCTTTATAACTCTCCGCCAACTGAGGGATAAGATTTCCAAAGATTTCTCTTCCCTGCCTATGACTGAGCTGAGCATGGGAATGAGCGGGGATTACCGGATTGCCGTCGAGGAAGGCAGTACGATGGTCAGGATAGGGACCGCAATTTTTGGTCCAAGGGTGATATAGGGAGACGAACATGGCAGAGATAGATGAGGCATACCGGAAGTGGGCCGAGGGCCTTTCCGAGAAGATAATCGCAAAGATGGAGTACGTCGTCATGCGAAACAAGGGGAAGATTCCCTATGTTGCCAAGGACGGCGTGTGGAACGATTGTTCCAAAGAAAGCATCGGCTGGTGGACGAACGGCTTCTGGGGTGGCATAAACTGGCAGTTGTTCAAGGCGACGGGAAATCCAGTGTTCAAGGAGAGCGCGGACTGGACGGAGGCTCAGATGGACAGGGTCTTCTTGGACTATAAGTCGATGGACCATGACTCGGGCTTCCGCTGGCTTCCCACCTCGTACGCTTCGTTCGCACTGACCCGCAGCAAGGCCTCCTATAACCGCCTCCGTCTTGCGGCGGATAACCTTGCAGGCCGCTTCAACTCTACGGGGAATTTCATCCGCGCCTGGAACGAGGAGGGCAAGAAGACCCGGGCAGGATATGCGATAATCGACTGCCTGATGAACCTGCCGCTCCTCTACTGGGCAGCGCGGGCGACCGGGGATTACCGTTATCATGTGATTGCGACCAGGCACGTTGATACCGTGCTCTCGCATTTTATCCGCGAGGACGGGTCTGCCGTCCACATAGCGGAATTCGACCCAAAGAGCGGCGAGTTCCTCAGGACTTATGGCGGACAGGGCATGCAGGAAGGCTCCAGCTGGACGCGAGGCCAGGCTTGGGCCCTGTACGGGCTGACCCTCTCCTACCTGCATACCAAGGAGGACTTCTACCTGGAGGGGGCACAGCATGTCGCGACCTACTTCCTGTCCAAGATACCGGATTCCTTCCTTATCCCGGTGGACTTCTGTCAGCCGGCGGACTGCAGCTGGGAGGACTCCTCGGCGGCGGCGATAGCGGCATGTGGCCTTATAGAGCTGAGCAAGCTGGATGTGCAGTATGCGGAGGCATTTTTCTTCGCGGCGACCAAGATGCTGGAGGCCCTCGTAAAGAACAGGCTCTGCCTGGACAAGGATAAGGACGAGCTTCTGGAACGTTGCACAGCCGCCTACCATGACAAAGAGCATGACTTCCCGATTGTCTACGGGGATTACTTCTTCATTGAGGCCCTGTGGAAGCTGACCGGAAAGGAAGTCAAAATCTGGGGCCTGGAAAGTGCCGTCAAGAAATAAGGCCTTTGTCATAGCGGCATTCCTTTTTCTCATTCTGGCTCCCTGCCGTTTTTTTGCTGCGGACAATGAGGTTGATGCGGATGCAAAAGTCGTGGACACCTCCCCCGTCACGGAGAACGACAAAGAGGCCGTCCCGTATGGTGAGGACGAGTTTCCCCAGTGGTCCAAGGACCTGCGCCGCGGTGAGATAATAAGCCTTGGTTCCATACCCTTCGTTGGTCTCTGGGTCGTCGGGGGGTACGGGGGCTACAAGTATTTTTCCGGCAAGACAGACCGCTTCCCGAATCCCTTCTGCCCCAAGGATGCCTTCGAGAAGGAGGAAATCTGGACGATGGTCGGCGTGACCGCAGGTGTCAGCCTGGGAATCGGGCTGACGGATTTCTTTGTCAACCTGGCGAAGCGCAAGAAAGCGGAACGCGAGCGGCTCTTGCAGGAGGCAAAGGACCGGGAGGGCATAACGCCCCTGACCCCCGAGGAGGCGGGCCAGCTTCTGCGCGAGAACAGCCGCCGGAAAGAGCCTGTCAGGGAAGAAACGGAAGACTAGCGATGCCGAGCTTTTCCATACAGGTTCCCGCTGATTACGCCGGGGGAGGGCGGCTTGACAGCTATGTCGCATCCCTGCCGGGCGGAATGAACCGCAGCCAGCTCAAGAGCGGTTTGCTTCAGATTCTAGTCAATGGCAAAGCCCGGAAACCTTCCTACAAAATACGGGCGGGCGACCAGATTCTCATTGACTGGGAGGATAGGGTTCCCGACGACATCGAGCCCGAGGATATCCCGCTCACCATCATCTACGAGGATTCCCGCGTCTGCGTCATAGACAAGGCGCAGGGGATGGTGACGCACCCTGCGGCGGGGAACTGGAACGGGACGCTGGTAAACGCCCTTCTGTATCATCTGGGCCGCGACAAAATCGAACAGAAAAAAGATGCCCCCGAATCCGAACTCCTCCTTGCCCGCCGTCCGGGAATCGTTCATCGTCTTGACAAGGACACGTCCGGGGTTATCATAACCGCGAAGGATTCTGCAAGCCAGGAATGGCTTGCCGCCCAGTTCAGGAATCACCGCAAGATGGTAAAGGAGTACATAGCCATCTGCCAGGGAAGGCCTCCTGAATCGCAGGGTGTCATCAGAACCTGGATTGTCCGCGATCCCAAGGACCGGAAGCATTTCAAGGCTGTGGCGGGGAGCGGGGAGGGCAAGTACGCCGAGACCGCATACCGCTGCATTGCCTGCTACGGGGAATATTCCCTGATGGTGCTCCGCCTTGCGACCGGGCGGACCCATCAGATTCGCGTCCACATGCGCTACTTGAACTGCCCGGTGCTGGGCGACAGCCTGTACGGGCATGAAGACAAAGTTTTTCCTCATGCGACGCTCATGCTCCATGCCCGCCTCCTGAAGATACGTCTCCCCGGCGATGAGAAGCCGTCTGGGTTCCGTTCCGCTACGCCTGCCCGCTTCCGCGAAGTGATGCGTGTCCTGCACCGGAAGTACAAGAAGGTCATCCTCCCAAAGGCTGGTCAGGGGGCAGATCGGTGACTGGCAGGACGACTCCGGGCGAAATAACGATAATCCATGAACCGACGGTGGAAGATCCCTTCCTTATTGTGGACAAACCTGCGGGCCTTGCGAGCGCACCTCTTCGGAAGGGGGACGACAGTGCGGTGACACGGCTGCTCCATGACTTCCCGGACATTGCGGGCGTGAGTGGACGGAAGCCGGTGGAGGGTGGTTTGGTTCACCGCTTGGACACAGAGACATCCGGCCTCCTCCTCATTGCGACAAGCCAGACTTTCTATGAGCGTATCATCGCCGAGCAGGAAGCGGGCAGGTTCGTCAAGAGCTATTCCGCGGAGTGCGATGATGCGCGGGCTGTGCCTCTGCCGGATGGCTTCCCACCCCGTCCGTCCTGGGGGGACTGCTGCAAAGGCGGGGCCGCCGGCCGTTCCGTATTTGTGGAAAGCCGCTTCCGCCCTTGGGGACTTCATGGCAGGGCAGTCCGCCCGGTTACGGAGGACGCGGGGCCTGCGGCGCAAAAGAAAGCTTCTCCCGCTTTGTACCGGACAGAAATCATGGTGGAGCCAGACGGGGGCGGGGCGGGAAGAGCCCGCGCCAGTTGCCGCATAACGCGGGGCTATCGGCACCAAGTGCGCTGCCATCTTGCCTGGCTGGGCTTCCCGGTTAGGGGGGATTCTCTCTACAATCCGTCTTCCGGACGGACAGGGGGGGAAGGGGATGCGCTCTGCTTCCGGGCAACAGGTCTGGACTTCCTGCACTTGTCATTCAGACTGAATTGACTTATCATAGGAATACTATTTTTCGGAGGGTTTTTATGGACAGCGATATTGTTAAGCTGCAGAACGGGAGCGACATCCGGGGTGTCGCGGTGGAAGGCGTGGAAGGGGAGGCCGTCAACCTCACCGAAGACCGCTGCTATAAGATAGGCCGGGCTTACGCGCTCTGGCTTTCGAAGATCTTGGGGCGGGATGTCGCGTCTTTGAAAATCGGCGTGGGGCGGGATGCCCGCGTGTCCGGGCCGGACTTGCAGAAGGCCGTTTGTGCGGGGCTTGCCGCGGAGGGCGCAAAGGTCATTGACTGCGGCCTTGCGACCACGCCCGCGATGTTCATGTCCATAGTGCTTCCCCAGACGAAGTATGATGCCTCGGTGATGATAACGGCGAGCCACCTTCCGTTCAACCGCAATGGAATCAAATTCTTCAAGGAGGATGGCGGGCTTGAGAAGACTGATATCGCCGCAATCCTGAAGGAGGCGGCCTCTCTGGACGCTTCCGGGAAAAAAGAGGCTGCTTTTGAGCAGTTCGATTTGCTTGACCTCTATGCCTCCTATCTTCGCTCTTCCATCGTGAAGAAACTCGGCGCGAAGGAAGGGGACAAGCTCCTTTCCGGCCTGAAGATTGTCGTCGACGCGGGGAACGGGGATGCGGGCTTTTTTGTTTCGAAAATCCTCGACCCCCTCGGCGCGGACACAAAGGGCAGCCGCTACTTGGAACCGGACGGGATGTTCCCCAATCACATCCCCAACCCGGAGAACAAGGATGCGATGCGGGCCATACAGGAGGCGACGGTTGGGAGCAAGGCTGACCTGGGGCTCATCTTTGACACGGATGTGGACCGCATGTCCGCCGTGCTGGACTCAGGCGAGCAGGTGAACCGCGATGCGATTATCGCCTTGGTCAGCGCAATCCTTGCCCCGTCCTACCCCGGTTCCACGATAATCACCGACTCTGTGACATCCGACAGGCTTACCGAATTCCTGGAGAAGAAGCTGGGCCTCCGCCATCTGCGCTACATGCGCGGCTACAAGAACGTCATAGACAAGTGCAAGGAGCTGAACGCCGCAGGGACCGTCTCGCCGCTCGCAATGGAGACTTCCGGCCACGGGGCTTTGAAGGACAACTACTATCTGGACGACGGGGCCTTCCTTGCCGTAGAGCTCATCGCCGCCCTCGCCAAAGCCTCCAAGTCTGGTAAGAAGCTGGGCAGCCTGATTGAGGATTTGCCTCCGCTCGTCGAGGAAGGTGAGTACCGCTTCAAGATAAACACGGAGGACTTCAAGTCTTACGGGAAGAATGTGCTGGAGGAATTCAAGGCCCGTGCGGTCAAAGCCGGTTATGATTTGCCGGAATCCTATGAGGGCGTCCGGATTTCATTTCATGATGCGGACGTTCAGGGATGGCTGCTTTTGCGCCTGAGCCTGCATGACCCGGTCATGCCGCTCAACATTGAGGGTGGACGTACGGGCGACCTGCAGAAGATAATCGTCGTCGCAAAGAAGCTTATAGAAGGATTTGACTGCCTGGACACTTCGTCCTTGGGCTGAGTGAATGGGTGTGGGGCAAACATCGGCGTTGCCTAGCTTTGCTGGGTGTTACCCGGCTATTGCCCCGCCTTGCGGGTCGTTTCCTGAAAGGCTTCTTGAATGGCCACGCGGATTCTTTCGTGCAGGCTGCAGATGACCTCAATTTTTTCCTCTATGTCCGGCAGTGCCTCGCACAGGCACTGAAGCTCATAGGGGCTGAGGCTCCTGACGTAGGCGTAGCAGACGGACACATACTGGGCAAAGAGCCGGGTATCCTGTCCGTTTCTGCCCCGGTCCCGAAGGATGAGCTGCACCTTGTCGTAGTAGTTGAGGAAATCTTCGTATCCGGGAAGCTGTCTGTCCTGCATGGATAAATCATACCCCGAAATGCGGAAAAAGTCAAACGAGACGAAACAATTTCGATCCGGGACTGTTTTATTCCGTAGAGAATTCCGTTAATCGAATAGAGGTAGTTTGATGAAAAAGACTGTTGTAGCGGCTGTTCTGGCCATTCTCGCCGTAGATAGCCTTTGTTTTGCCCAGGAGGGGGAAACCCTTGACCCTGTCGTGCAGCAATACCTCGAAGCCCAGTCGGGCGGGGGAGGGGAAGAAGAGCATACTTCCTCATACGTAAAAAAGGAGAAGGTCTATCCGAACGCCAAACGTCCTGCCGCCGCTTCGCAGGAGAAGCTTCAGACCGTCACGGACAATTACCCCGATCATGCCGATCAGAAATACATCGATGACAGCGCGGACACATTCAAGTACGGGCTTGAGACTCAGATTGTCGATGCCCTCTCGGTGATGATAGCGGAGGATGATCCCCGCTTTGCCGATGCCGCATACGATCTCTTCCTTGAGACCAAGGTCCCTGCCGTCAAGCAGAAAGTGCTGGAGTACTTCACCAAGATGGAGGACCCCTGCCTTGAGGACTATGCCGTCGAGGTCCTCAACGACCCTTATGACACCAAATCCTCGATAGTCTCCGCCTGCTTCGCCTATTGTGCTGCGGTTAAAAGCTTCGCCGCCGTCCCTGGTGTTGTTGACATCATCGACAAGGAGGACGAGAACTATTTCACCGCTGCCCTGACCTGCCTTGGGGAGGTCGGCGGCGAGGAAGAGGGAGTGTTCGTCGCCGAATACTTGGACAGGGACGACTTGACGACCGCCCAGAAGCAGGCCCTGGTGAAAGTCCTCGGCAAGCTCAAGGCATCCGCCACCTATGACAAGCTGCGCGAGATAGCGGAGAACGAGGATGAAGACCAGTTCTGCCGTATGTATGCCGCCGAGGCAATCGGTGCGATGCAGGGGGAGGGGGCGGAAGAAGCCCTCATTGATCTCTTTGAAAGCCCCGATGCGAACCTGCGCTGCTATGTCATCAAGGGGCTCTCCAATTACAGCGACGAGAAGGCGAACGCAATTCTCGTGCAGGCCCTCCGCGATGCCTCTTACAAGGTCCGCCTTGAGGCACTGAAGGTCATATCCGACAAGAAGCTTACGGATTCCGTACCCTACCTGATTTTCCGTTGCAAGGACAAGGGGGAGGAGAAGCAGGTTAAGGAGAAGTGCTATACCCTGCTTGCGGAATTGGGCACGGCCGAGGCCAACGAGTACCTGGTCTCGCTGATTACCGACACCAAGATAGGGGACACAACCAAGGCCTCCGTTGCGGCCGCCCTGTTGAAGGACGGGACTGCGGGAACGAACGAAATACTGGAGCTGGCCGCATCGACATTGGAAAACAATGTCCATAAGCAGCTCCGCTATGCCCTCGGCAAGGAGTTTGCCAAGTATGGCAGGGCTGAATTCGCCGATGTGTGCGGAAAGTACTTGGACAGCAAGGATGTGATGACCCAAGGAACCGGCCTTGATATTTACCGGAAGGGGCAGTATTCCTCTTTGACTCCCAAGGTGCAGGAAATCGCGGATGCTGACGGCACAGGTGCAAAGAAGAACAACAATGCCAAGAAAGCGAAGAAGATTCTTGGCATTGAAGACTCGGAGGGGGAATCCGGGTTATAGTTTCGTTCGGAATATTTCTCTCTAAGCAAAGCAGGACAAGCTGCGTGTTACAGTACCGTCACTCCGGCGGAGGCAATGGCGGCGTTTATGGCATCCTCAATACCAGCCGCCTCATCAAAATCAACGCAAACCTGACACTTCGCCACGGTGGAGACAGCTTCGGTTACACCGGCAACGGCTTTCACCGCCGCATCTACTTTCGCCGCTATCGCATTATCATCGAGACCCGTGACATAAATCTTTTTTTGCATTTTAAATGCCTCCTACAAATCTTGTTATGAACTATTATAAAGCAGCTTTGAAATTTGTGCAAGAGGAATCGGATATTTCTTTGTATAATAATAATTTGTATTGAGTAATTAGAGTTATTATTATTGGCTTAAATCGAGAAAAGTTGATATTCAACGAGATATTCTGCCCAGCTGTCCGCAGGCACCGGATATTGAAGTTCCCCGTCTGGTTCTCAGTCCTGCGTTCAGCCCTGCATTCTCCAGCATTTTGAGGAAACGGGAGCATTCTGATGATGACGGTGTCTTGAAATCCAGTCCGGGGACAGGGTTCCATGGGATGAGGTTTATGTATACGTCAAGGCCGGATGCAAAGTTCTTTAGGGAGGCCGCGCTTTCTGTTCCTGTATTGATGCCTCCGAGCAATGCTGCCTCAAGCGTGACCCGTTTCCCGGTTTTTCCGCTATAATATGCGATTGCTTTTTTCAGCTCCGGGAGAGGGTTGGATTTTGCGACCGGCATCAGGGATTCCCGCAGTTTGTCGTCCGCCGTCGTCAGCGAGACGGCGAGGCGGATGGAAATGCCGGTCTCAGCCTCCCTGTCTGCAAGTTCGTATATGCCTTTGACAAGGCCGCATGTGCTCAACGTGATCCGCCGGGAGCTCAAGGCCCGTCCCTTCTTGTTTGTCAAGACAGAGACAGCCTTGAAAATTGCGTCAAGGTTCTGGAGCGGCTCTCCCATTCCCATAAATACGATGTTGTCCAGTTTCCCGGCTGCTCTCTCCAAGTGCAGGAACTCCTCGACGATTTCCCCGGCAGTCAGGTTCCTTTTCAAGCCGAGCCTGCCTGTCTGGCAGAAGGCACATGCCATGCCGCATCCAGCCTGGCAGGATACGCATGCTGTCTTCCTGTCCTCCCGGTCGGTTAGAAGCACCGTCTCTACAGAAGAACCGTCATCGAGCGTAATTTGAAGCTTTATGGTTCCGTCCGGGTCTTTCTGCGTCTCCGTCACGGACGATGAGTATATCCGGCTTTTTGTCAGGAATGCCGCCCTGTCGGCCTTGCTCAGGTTGGTCATCTCTTCGAATGAGCTGACACCTTTATAAATCCACTGGAAAATTTGTTGCCCCCTGAAAGCGGGGGTGAGGGAGAGTACGGAACAAATCTCGCCGGGTTCCAGCCCGGCGAGAGAAGGGAGGGTATCCTGTGACATCAGAAGAGAGGCCGGTTGTTTTCCAAGCGCTCAAGCATCTCGTTGACCGCCTGGCTTCTCAGTCCCTGTCTCTGATATGCTCTGAGAGTCTCAACGGCCTTTGCCTTCTGGTTTTTCTTCAGATGGCAGTCTGCAAGGTCTATGTAGAGCCGGTAATTCTTGGGGTCATCGCGAATCAAGGCGGAAAGCCGGTCTATGGCTTCGTCATACTTGCCCTCTCCCTTACAGATAAGGGCAAGGCCCAGGGCTGCGTAGATGTCGAAGTCTATGTCCATCGCCCGGTTGTAGTAATCCGCAGCCATCTTGTAGTCGCCCGTGTTGCGATAGGCATCTCCCGCCCGGGTCAGTATGACCTTGTTATTGGGGTCTATCTCCAGTATTTTGTTCCAATACTCGACGGAACGGAACTGCTGGTTCATTCCCCGGTAGCAGTCCGCCATTCCGAAGAGGGCGTAAAAGTTCTTGGGGTCAATATCCAAAGCTTTCTGGAAGTAAACCAGCCCCTGATCGAAGGTCTTGAGCTTCCTGTGGCAGTTTCCGATGGATGTGAGCACGCGGATGTCAACGTTCTCCGGGGTCAACTCCAGCATCTTGGTCCAGTAATAGAGCGCGTCCTTATATTCCTTGAAGTCGTAGTGCAGGTGGCCCAAGCCTATGACGGCGTAAGCGTTTGTGTCCTCCATCTCCAGTACCTTGAGGTAAAGCTGCTTGGACTTCTTGAAGTCCCGTATCTTACGGTAGGCATCGGCAACCCGGGTCAAGACGGTTATATTCCTGTCATCGTGAACCAAGTATTGCTCCCAGATATCAATCGCCTTGTGGTACTGGTTCAGGGCTTTGTAGCAGTCTGCCAGCCCGAAAAGGGCATAGTTGTTGCCAGGATGGAAAGAGAGGCATCTCGTGTAATAGTCTATCGCGTCCTTGAAGTGACCGCGCTTGCGCTCGCTGTCCCCGAGTCCGACCAGGGCATAGTTATTGTTCTCTTCTATCTTGAGTATAGCCCTGAAGTCCTCCACAGCTCCCGCGATGTTGTTGTCTTTCATCTTGGCATAACCGCGCTTGGACAGTTCACTGATTTCACTTGCGGAAGCCTGATCTATGCTTGGGGCCATCATTCCGGAGAAATTTCCGTCCGCAGGCATCATTGCATCTTCGTTCCTAGAGTTCATCCCGTTACCTGAATAGTTGCTGTTCATAAGCTTTTTTAAATTCCTCCATAAAAAACAAGCCAGCTTTTTACATTCTGCCTGCCGCTGCTATGATTCCTTCAGCATTGTGGAAACCATCCCCGCAAGCTTTTCGATCAAGGGCTCCGATTTCCTCTTGTTGTGTGCCAAAAGGTAGAGGCGCAAGGCCTTTATGTATTCATCTTTCTCGGCGTACTTGTCGCCACAGCGTGTCAAGCCGTCTGAATATCCGGTTGTAATGAAGATACGCTCGGCCATTTCAACCTTTCCTTCATTGAAAAGTTCGTTCGCCTTGCGGTTTAGCACGACCCTCTGCTGTGCTGAAAGATTTCCAACAGGAAGGTCCGTTACCTTTATGAAGCCTTCACCGTTCTGTTTATCCTCAATCTGTTTTTTTAAATCACCAGTCACTTTACCTGTTGTTCCTCAAGCCGCAGACATTCATTACATACCTTCATTCTAACTTATAATCACGATTTGTCAAGGCTTATTTTGCCTCATCTCCTTCTTTTTTTAGAAAATCGACGACCGACCTGCCGTAAACGCGTTGGTCCACCCGGATGAGACCTCCGACGGTATCGGGCAGGGGGTCTTCTTTGGGGTGATGCAACATGACCATGCCACCGTCATTGAGCAGCTCTTTCTTGCCGATTGTCTCAACAAGCTCCTTCCTGAACTTGTACGGGAAGGGGGGGTCCAGAAAGATATAGTCGAACTTCTTCTTGCATCGTTTGAGGTATAGCTCGACAGCCATGAAGTGGCAGTCAATCCTCTCCCCGACCTCTTCCGCCATTTTGACGTTCTCGATGATAGTTTTCGCCTTGTCCCGGTCCATCTCACAGAGCGAGACTCCCTTGGCTCCGTGGGAAACGGCTTCCAGCGCGATTGTGCCGGAACCGGAGAAGAGGTCAAGAAAGCTCTTGCCTTCCAGCTCCTTGCCGAGTATCGCGAAAACTGACTCCCGCATCATATCCATTGCGGGTCGTATCGCCATTTTGCCGCCAGGTGTCTGCGTCACCCTGCCTTTCAAAAGCCCGCCGGTAATCCTCATAATGTTTTTCCTCCCATTAAGATATCGAATACCGAGTCGTGGGGAAACGAGGGGTTCTCCAGGGCGTAGTCCAAAGCCGTTCTTCCGTCTTCTCCGCGAAGCGTCATATTTGCTCCTTTTTCCAGAAGGCAACGTACGGCCAAGGAAGAGGATCCGTACTTGCATGCGTACATCAGCGGGGTCAGACCGTGAAAAAAGCCGTTGACGGGTACGCCTTTCTTTATAAATATCCGTAATTTCTCTTCTTTGACAGCGGGGCCGGATACATCATCTTGCACTGCGAGGATGAACGCACGCATGACTTCCTCTTCGGCACCGCTCCTGCCCTGCAGCAAGATGGAGAGTATGTCTGGGTTCCGGCTGTATGAAGACGCAAGAAGCAGGGGCGTTGTATTATGGCTGTTCCTGACTCTCAGGGAAGCCCCGCCGTCCTTGAGCAGGGTTACTATATCGCTTGAGTTCTGATAGCGGACAGCGTACATCAGGGCCGTCCAGCCATCCTTGTCCCGTGCGTTCGCATCTGCGCCCGCCTCCAGCAGCTTCCGTACCGCCCAATCATTCCCTTCCTTTGCAGCCAGCATCAGGGGCGTAATTCCGTTTTCATCCGCATCATTCGCTTCTGCCCGGTATGTTTCGGACGGATTCTCATCCACTGTTGTTTCGGGGGCGAGCTGCCCGACCGCTATGTCATAGAGTGACTGACGGTCCCTGCTCCCGTCGGGGAAGAGGGAAGGGGTGAAAAGAACGAGCAGTGCCAGGCAGGGAAGAAAGCTCCGGGTGTTCATCCTGTGCTATTTTTTCTTGCTGAATACCTTGTAGGACAGCCATGGGAAGATGCAGTCCTCCTTCTCCATCCTGCAAAGCCATTCCGTGTTGACTGTGTTGCTTGCCAGCGAGTCGAACACCATGTTGAAGTTTCGGATGCAGGAGCTGAAAGCTTTTTCTGCATATTCCGGAAGGTCTCCGTCGTATATCATCTTCTGCCACGCAGCGGCCTGGGCTATGAGGACTTCCTTTGCACCCAGATTCAATATTCTGGCTTTTATGCCCGTTTCCGTGGGGAAACGCTCGGTCAGGTCTATCATCCGCTCGCTCGCAATCCGTATGCAGTCTGTCATCCAGTTGTTGGAGCTGTCCAAAAGGTCTTCGCCGTAACCAGCCCCCTCTGCACTGCAAGGATAGGGGGTTATCTTGGGCAGACTGAACTGCTTCTCTATATGGTCTTTACAGAACGAGAGGTTCAGCTTGCCTTCAGAAGCTGCAAGCCTGATAACTTGTTCAAGCCATACAACCCCTTCATGCCAGCTGTCACCAATCAAGTTCACGGGTATGACACAAGTCAGGACATTGTCCTTGCCGTCCAAAAGCTGCTCGGCCTTTTCCAGCTTGTCCAGCTTCCTGCGATAAAAGTCTTCGGCATCTGTCCTGGCCTGAGCTGCGGCGCTATCTTCGTTATACAGGGCGTTATCCTTTGAAGCCTTATCATTCGCCCAGTACTTGTAGCCGGTCTGAATCCGGGAAGAATCCGTTTCCAGAAAATCCTTGAGCTTTTTATCGTGCAGCTCATATCCTATATCGCGGAGCTCGCACCGGTAAGCAGGGGCATTCATATAACCGCCTGTCAGTCCTTCTGACGCTCCGCCAGTTATGTCATCAGGGGTGTCAAAGTCCCTTGCAAAAATCACCAGCGATTTCTTGGACCGTACGGGGCTGAATATGCCTGTTTCAGGCGGGTTGTCGCAGAAGAGGATGGATCTTGTGTCGACTATCGTATAGTTCATCCCGTAGGATCGCAGCACAACGTCTATGTTCTCCGTCCAGCCCAGATACGGAATGAAGAAGCCTTCCCCTGTTTCTCCGAAAAAAGACCGATGGGAGTGAAGGCCGACATCAACTTGTGCATGCAGGGCTTCGCGCAAATCCCGGTAGTGGGGCAGGTAACAGTATGTCGCCGCAGTAGGAATCAGCTCAAGAAAGCCTTTCTCCGCAAAAAGCTTGAAAGCCTTGATAAGATCGCTTGCCCAAGTCTCCTCGAAGTCCAGCTTGTTTTTTTTCATGGCATGCAAGCAGCTTCTCACGTTGCGGAGCACAGCCTCGTTTCCTTGGTTTCTTTCCAGTTCCTCTTCGCCGAGCTTGATCATTTTGTCCAGCCATGCGACGTACTTCTTCTTCGTGCTCTTGTGCGACAACAGGGTACAGAGCGGGGAACTGAGGACCAGCCCCAGCTTGAACGGGATTCCACCGCTCTCCAGCGTACGGAACATATTGAGCAAGGGCAGGTATGTGTTTGATATCGCGGAGAAGAGAATCGAATCCTCGTAAGCGAAATTTTCTTTCGGGTTGAAGTTGTGAATGAAGGCCTGGTCAGCCACCAGGATCAGGATTAAGTCTTTGCCGGCCATATAGTCTAAGCGTCCGATTCCGTGAACATTTCCCTGTGATCCAGGTACTGCCGTCTCAGTACGGAGTCTATCCCTGAGAGCCGGATGAGGGGGGGGAAGTCCATGCTTTTCCCGGGCACAGCATTCTTGAGAAGCAAATTGCCGGTAGGCACGGAAATCCTCTTGCTTCTGGCCAGCGTAAGTGTCGGCTTGCCTGCATAATATGCCTCAAGGCTCAGCATGAAGTTCTTTTTTGCTGATGAGAGCAGAATGTACTGGTTCCTGTCTTCCAGCGATACCAGAAGATCTATGGAATCCGTCTGTGTCTCGCTCTCAGCGTCGTCGAAGAAAGCAACGTGCAGGCTGAGATTGGAAAAGTTCTCGTTCTCCTCGAAGGCTCGCAAATCAGACTCGCTGATATCCCAGAACGCATAGACCCAAGCCGGGTCACGGAGCACGGCGTTTATCTTGGTTTCGTTGTAGCTTTTGGGAAGATGAAACTCCCCGTTTTCCTCTTCATCGCTCTCCTCGGTGTCTATGTAGCTCAACGCCCCATCTGACTGCGCCGCATCCTCAAGTTCCTGTGCGTACTCAAGCAGCTCTCCGATGACAAAATTTCTGTTCAGATTGCTGGGGATGTCAAGACCGTAGTCATCCGCCAGCTTTTTCAGCTCGTCGTTCGAGAGGCTTTCAAGTTTTTTTCGCGAAAGGTCAAGCTCTTCCATATATCATAGTATACTGTTTTACGGTATCAAGAAGCCGCCGCAGATTTTATCGCCGTAAGCAAATCCCCGTATTCCTCATACGCAGGAATGGAAGGGTTGTCGGCCTTTATCTTGTCCGTGGAACGGAAGAGGAATCCTGCTTTGCTCGCACGTATCATACCTAAGTCGTTGTGGCTGTCGCCCGCAGCTATCGTGTCAAAACCTATGGACTGCAAGGCCTTCACGGTCGTAAACTTGCCGTCCTTGCAACGCATCCTGAAGCCCGTAATCTCACCGGACGGGGCAACTTCAAGAGTATTGCAGAATATCGTAGGCAATCCCAGCTTCTTCATAAGGGGACCTGCAAACTGGGTGAAGGTGTCGCTGATGATGATGACCTGAGTGAAGGACCGGAGTTCGTCCAAAAAGTCCTTGGCACCCTCCATCGGGTCTATCGTTGCGATCGTCTCCTGAATCTCTTTGAGCCCCAGCCCATGCTCCTTGAGGATGCCAAGCCTCCACTTCATCAGCTTGTCATAGTCCGGCTCGTCCCGGGTCGTCCTCTTTAGCTCACTTATGCCGGATGCCTTGGAGAATGCAATCCATATCTCCGGAACAAGCACGCCTTCCAAATCCAAACAGACGATTTCCATACAGCCCCCTGAGCCCGTTCAAAGAATCCGCGGCAACAAAGATACCACGGACATTTGAAACTGCTTTAATTTTTTTCAATACCGCCGCAAGGGCGGAATGCTCCTGCGACGGCATGTTTTTTTAATTGTCGGCTTAGCCGACCAGAATCGACAGCTCGTTACTGAGACTCAGTTTCCGAGACTTGTCTCGGCGTGAGCCAAGCTCATTTGCTGAGACTTGTCTCAGCGTGAGCTGTGCTCAGTTGCCGAGGCTTGACTCGGCGCTTGCCCTCGGCCTGACGTGCTTTGCGTCCGCACCGGGCTCCCAGTTCCGCCTCATGAAGGAGATGAATCCTGATGAGATGAAGATGGATGAATAACATCCGGACAGGAGTCCGATTGTCAGGGCGATGGCGAAGTCGTGGATGCTTCCCGTCGTGAAGACGAGCAGGGATATCGAGGCGAACAGGGTCGTCACCGTCGTGATAATCGAGCGGGCCAGCGTGTCGTTCAGCGACTTGTTCAGGATGTCATTGAAGTTCTTGGTGTTGACGGTCTTCATGTTCTCCCTCACGCGATCCAAGATGACGACCGTCGCATTGATTGAGTAACCGAAAATCGTCAGGACGGCGGCAAGCGTCGTCGTGGAGAATTCAATCTGCAGGAAGCTGATGAAGCTGAACATGATAAGACAGTCGTGCAACAGGGCAACGACCGCTCCCAAGGCAAAGTCCCAGTGAAAGCGGATGGTCGCATAGAGCCAGATAAGGAAGACCGTCGCAATGGTCAGCAGGATGGACTTGGTGACCAAACTTCCGGAGAAGCTTGAGCCAACAAAGTCTGTCTTGACGATGGCAACATCATTCTTACCGTATTTGCCCCTCAGAGCAGTCAGGACACTCTCCTGAAGCTCCTGTGAGGACGCTCCGTCATCCGTTATCTTTGCGCGGATCTGGTAGCTGCGGTTGTCGCTCGTGCCAAGTTCTTTGAGCACCACGTCCTGTGATGCAAGGACGGAGCGGAGCTCATCTATGGAAGTCTCGGCCTGTGCGCTTGAGACATAGAGCATGAAAGGCTTGTCGCTTGACAGGCGGGAAGTCTCCGCGTTGTTCGTGAAGATTCCGTAGCTGTCTGCGTTTCCGGAGGAAAGGACTTTCGCACTGATTCCGTCAATGCTGTTCAAAGCCGTGCAGAGCGAGTCTATCGTCGGATTCTGCCCGTAGGTGAAGGTGCGGGTCTCATTCTCCGCACCTACTCCGCTGATGACGACGTCAATAGCGGTGTTGGAGGCATCAAGGCTGACCGTCGCCGCACCGTTATAGGTCACCTGCATGGCAGGCGGGGCGATGCGGACTTCCTCGATAAGTCCGGGCTGGAAATCGATTCCGAGGTTTATCTTCCGTATAGCGATGCTTGCGATTCCCGCCGCAATCAGCAGTGTGCTGAAAACATAGCATGCAAGGTATGCCTTGCTGAATTTATAGTTCGTCTTCATTACTTCAACCTCCAGCTGATGCTGATGTTCTTCTTTTGCATCGCTTCCGTACCGAAGTCAAACATCAGGCGCGACACAACGAGGGCGGTGAACACCGTGGACACGACACCGATGGAAAGGCTGACCGCGAATCCCTGAATGGAACCAGTACCCAGCTGTGACATGAACATCGCGGCGATGAAGGTCGTGATGTTGGAGTCCATGATGGCCCAGAATGCGTTGTCGAATCCGACAGAGATGGACGCTGCCCTGTCCTTGCCGAGCCTGCGCTCCTCCTTGATTCTCTCAAAGATAATGACGTTTGCGTCGACCGCCATTCCTATCGTGAGGATCATACCGGCAATCGTCGGCAGGGTTATCGTCAGGTTAAATGCGCTGAGGATACTGAACATGATGTAGAGGTTCAGTATCTGGGCGACGCAGGCGTTGATTCCCGCACCCTTGTACCAAATCAGCATAAAAACCATGATGAGGGCAAGACCGACCGCGATGGCAGTAAGTCCCTGCCTGATGGACTGCTCACCGAGCGAAGCGCCTATGACCTGCTGGCTTTCCACGGTGAGAGGAACATCCAGCCATGCGGTCTGAAGCACTTTCTCCAAGTTCCGCGCCTCCTCAAGGCCGAATCCCGTGATGGCGACCTGCCCGCCGGTAATGGCGTTCTGAATCGTCGCATTGCTCTTGATGCGGTTGTCGCTGAGAATCGCGAGGCTCTTGCCGACGTTCGCGCTCGTAAAGGTACCGAAAATCGCCGCACCCTCGCTGTCGAGCGTGAAGTTGACGGACGGCCTGTTGGTCAGCTCCTCTGTCCCGACGGTGGCGGACTTGATGTGCTTTCCGTCCAGGATAATCTCCTTCTTGACGGCAAGGTAGCCGATCCGCTGGTCCAAGCCGTACTCATCGGTCGTGTAGTAGCCGAAGACCTCGCAGTCATCGGGGATGATCGACGGGTCAATCAGGCGGCCCTTGGAATCGAAGGTGTTGTCGGGGTTCTGCATGAAGTAGCTGTTGAATGCCTGTGTCGCGTCGTTGTCTACGAGGCGGAAGTTCAGTATTCCGCGTCCCTGGATAATCGAGTTAATCTGGTCGGTCTCCGCGCTTCCAGGAAGCTCAATGTAAATCCTGTCGTCTCCCTGCTGCCTGATGGTGGGGGAGGAGAGGCCGAAGCGGTCAATGCGGTTTGTCAGCGTCTCAAGCGCCTGCTGCATGGCGGCCTGGCGAAGCGTCTGCTCGTCCGCCCCGACGGCAACGTTGTCCTTCTGGGCGGCCACGACGCTGTCCAAGTCTGCCTTGACGATGACGTTCATTCCGCCGGAAAGGTCAAGGCCGAGCTTGACCGAATTCTTATAATTCTTCTTGTTCTTGAGGATTTCATCGCGGTAGCGTTTTTCCACGAGATCCTCAAGCTCCTGCTGGGAGCTGAACGAAGAGAGCGCATCGAACAAGGTCATGGGGCTCGGCACGGCCTGCTCCATGTTCTTGTAGTTCTTCTTCGCGACCTTCTCGAGCCACTTCTGGCTGGCATCGAGCGAAACAGATTTGTCCGCCTTGACGGCAGCCTTCATCGCCTTGACGTCGGCGGAAGCCTTGTGGCTGGAATAGTCCTTGATGTTCTCGAGGGAACTCAGGGCGAGCGCCTGCTGATCCTTGGGCGTGTTTGCATACCACTGCAGCGTCGGCCACAGGAAGAGGAAGCACACCGCGAGGACGGCCAAAATCAAAACAAGGCGACCTCTCTTACTCATCTTTCTTGTCCTCTGATTTTTCCGTTTTTTCCGTGCTTTCGCCGGACTTGCTGTCTTTGTCTTTCTTGTCCTTGTCACCCTTCATCTCGACGACGGCTGGCTTGGGATTCACCACGCTGGCGATTGCGGACCTGTTGAACTCGATACGGCAGTTGTCGTCCACCTTGACCGTCACGGTATCGTCCTTGACATTGGAGACCGTGCCGTGAATTCCGCCAATGGTGATGACCTTGTCACCCTTTTTCAGGGCATCAAGCATCTTCTGCGTCTCCTTCTGCTTCTTGTTCTGGGGACGGATCATCAGGAAATACATTATCAGTATAATCAGAATGAAGGGCAGGAATGTGACGATTCCTGCTCCTGCCGCGGTTCCTGCCGCTGCGCCTGATGCCCCGGCGGCATTCGCCGTCTGTAGGAATAATGGTAGAAAAGACATAACGTTCCTTCTTTGCTAGTAGGTTTTACTAGTATGGTTTAAAAATAGTAAGCTAGAATAGCATTATTCTGCGCCTGTTGCAAGGGGGGAACAGTGATCCTCGTGACCGGAGCCGGAATCTTTGCCTTCCCGGAGCATCTCCTGCATCGTGTGCCAGCCCAGGACCGCACATTTGACCCTGGCAGGCATGTGGCTTATGTTCTGGAGGGCGGCGGCCTCGTCCAGATCCTCCAGCTCCTTGTCAGAGAGCTCTTTGCCCTGGATCATCCCCATGAAGCTGTCCGCCAGGCGGAGCGCGTCTTCCTTGCTTCTTCCAATTATATTGTCGAGCATCATGTCCACGCTCGCCTGGCTTATCGCACAGCCTGAGCCGGAGAAGCTGCCGTCCGTTATCTTGCCGTCCTCCCCAATCTTGAGCTGCAGGTAGATGTCGTCCCCGCAGCTGGGGTTCACGCCCCGCAGCACCAGGGACGGCTCGTCCATCGTTCCCTTGTGGCTCGGCCGGATGTTGTGCTCGTTCAGAATCTCGGAATAAAGGGTTTTCAAGTCCATGCATGGCATTATATAGAAAAGAGCAGTCATTGTAAACGTCCTTTGACAAAGGAAAAACTTTTCTATATAATAACTCACACTATTTTTTAGCAAGTATTTTTAGGGAGTTTCATAAATGGCATCGAATGTTCTTACGTTGGGTAGCGGAAAAGCAGGCAAGGAAGAGAAGAAGGGGGCTCAGGAGAAGGTCGAGTCCTTCATGATGAGGAACCGGGTTCCTCTCCTTGCCCTCATAGGGCTTCTCGCTGCCGCCGCCGTCGCGCTCTGCGTCGTGTTCGGCATTGCGGATTCCATGCGCAAGAAGGATTTGGCCGCTCTGGACGCGGTGGAGCATGCCCTCACCAAGAACAGCACGGACTTGTCGGACGCGGACCTTTCTGCGAGGCAGGAGACCGCGCTCGCGGGGCTTTCAGCCTATCTCAGCAAGGGGGGCGTCGCCGGGGCGCGGGCCAATATGCTTGCCGCCGACATCTACTTCCAGAAAAAAGACTGGGGAGCCGCCAAGGATTGCTACCTCAAGGCTGCCTCTGCCGGCGAGAAGCATTATACGGCGGGTATCTGCTATTACAATGCGGCTGTCTGTGCCGAGGAACTGGGTGACAATCAGGGAGCGGCAGGATACTACGAGACCGCCGCTGGCAAAGACAACTTCTATCTCGCTCCCCACGCCCTGTTCAACTTGGGCCGCATCAGCGAGTCTCTCTCTGATTTTGCCAAGGCCAAGGAATCCTATCAGAAGATAATCGACACGTATTCCGGCGATGAGTTCACCAAGCTCGCCCACAGTCGCCTCATTGCCCTCAAGGCCGCAGGCAAGCTGGAGTAGTCCCAGCAAGGAGGCGGACATGGGAGCTCAGACGCATCAGAGAAAGACTTTCGCTTTCCTCTTTTCCTGTCTCTGCTCCCTGCTTCTTTTCTCCTGCGGGCTTGAGACATCCTATTACGTTGACTCGCCTTCCATAGTTGGCACCAGTCCCAGTCCCGGAAGTGCGGACAAAGCCTTGCATTTTTTCTG
Organism: uncultured Spirochaetaceae bacterium; assembly: GCA_902773215.1. Taxonomy (GTDB): domain Bacteria; phylum Spirochaetota; class Spirochaetia; order Treponematales; family Treponemataceae; genus Treponema_D. Next base: position 21,895 of record CACYDQ010000135.1, read on the forward strand.
CTTCAGGACTGCGGAGGATACCAGCAGCGGATCTTTTTCCTATTTGGGAACTGAAATTTATTATAGAATCTATAATAATACTTCTGTTATGGGAAGCCGGGTTTCTGCCCTTGAATCTATGGCGGACTCGTCCAGAAGGGATTCGCTCGTAAGCTACGGCTATAAGACATTGAGCCTTGCCGGAGGGGCAGCCCCATCCCCGCTTATACAGGAGGATGATGTATATGCCTATATCCGCTTGGTTGACTACAACTCATCGAACAGCCCCGATTATAAGGCCGTCATCTGTACGTCCTCATCTGCGATGACCATGTATGAAAGCTCCGCTCGTGTGATAGGCATACCCCGCCGTAACATCAACTCGAATTACGGCTTTGACTTTGGCAGGGACTCTTCCAACCCCGTGCCAGTCTCATCGGATTCGGATTACTATGCCTCCTCTGCGACGGTCAGAGACACCTATTACATCGATGTGTATGCCGTTACGGTCGGGGAAGATACCGCGAACGGGACGAAATCCTACAGCGGGGCAATCCATCTTGGTTCCGTCCCTGTTTCCACGTCAGACAATTTCTAGCCGTCAGATTGCCTTTGCCTCCGCAAGGCATGTCAGTATATTTCGCATTATCCTCCAGCTCTCTTTGCTCAGGCTGTCTATATTGTCATTCGGTGTGTGAAAGAGCCTCCATGTACGGGGAAGCCGCTCCTTGTAGGAGAAATCTGGCTGCTCGCCGGAAAGCCTTTTCTGCTTGCTTGCCTCCCGGTTCATCACCTGTGCCTCAAGGTTCTTGCTGTTCACCAGTTCCCGTGCGTAGAGCGAGGCTTCCTGCGCAGGCAGCATCGTGAGGGCAACGGCAGGAATGCCGCATGCGAGAAACGAGGCATTGTCGCTGTAGGGGACAGGCAGGCTCATCCATCGCCCGGGGCAGGCCCGCCTCAGAAGCTCCTGTGTCCGGGAGTAAAGATCGCCGAACGCCTTTGCGAATCCTGCCGGGACTTTGGGAGGCAGGGCCGTCCGCGCGAGAATAGGAACCTCGCCCCGCCCGCAGGAGTCAAAGACGTAGATGTCATCGTTCGTTATACCCAGGCGCTTGAAGACGTTTGCGATGCCGTATGCCCCCTGCTGGAGTGTCCCGTTGCTCCAGCCCAGTTCCTCGCCGTCCGTGAAGAAAATCCTGACATTGTGGAAGCCCTGCCACTTGGCAAGCTCAGCCGCCCAGTCCGCTATCTGAAAGTTTGCCGCGCTGTTGTCATTCGCGCCGGGACTGCCTTCCACCCTGTCATAGTGAGCTATGACCGTCTTTATCTTGAACTGCGGATTGTAGAAGTGGCTGTCAAACTGCACGAGGATGTGCTGCCTGCCGTCTATGGCGGCTATGGCAGAGTCAACCCCCCTGTCATGCAGGTACTCTTGCAGAATGCCTGCCCTGTCCGCGTCCGGAGCAATGTATGCCTTGAATTCTTCTGGAAGTAAGTCCATGCTTACAGTATAAGGGAAGCTACAGGAATTTGCAATATTTACCTTAACCCCCCTCATGCTTTTTTCGATAATGGAAGTGAGAAATAATTTTCTCGTGGGAAGGGATAAATGAAGATGAGTTTTATGAAGGCGGTGAAGGAGGCTTTTCTGTCTCCTTCGCCTGCCTCGCCTGTGACCGCCGCCCCGGCGGCTGCGTCACCGGCGGCATCAGGAGCGGGAAGTGATTCTCTTACGGAAGACCTTGCCGCAAAGCGGATTCATGAGCGCAATGCCGCGTTCCTTAAGGGGCTGTCCGGGGAAACAGCCGGGACATCTGCGGAATCCTCCAGCACAGCGCAGAGCGATGCGCATGCGGCTGCTCAGGCTGGGAACGCGAAGCTGCTTGAGGTCTTGAAGACCGAGGATGCCCTGCTTGACAATATCCTCAAGGAGCAGGGAAAGCTCCACAAGGATGTCAAGAAGCGGAACTGGGACAGCCTGCAGGAGACACTGGAACGCCTCCGGAAGCTGAGCGACAACTTTGTCATTTTGGACGAGGAGCGGGAAAAGCTTGTCGGTGGTAACAAGCAGCTCTATCTACAGAAGGACGTAGAACCTGTTTTTACGAGCCTTCGCGGCAAGCTGACCCGGAGCAAAGTGGAGAACGAAGCTCTCCGCACCTATGTCGGAACGACGAAGGACTTCATCGGGAAGGTTCTGGAAGAGTGCTATCAGAAGGAATCCTCCGAGTTCTCTGCTTATTCCTCCAACGGAAGCAAGGTCAAAGGCGAGTTTGGCAGCATGCTCGTCAATACGGAGTTCTAAATTTTGCCTGCAGAGCAGCCATCAACCTGCGAGAAGGGGAAGGAAGGCGAGGACAAAGCCGCCGACTATCTCGCGGGGAAAGGCTTTGAGATTGTCACCCGTAATTACCGTATGAAAGGCGGGGAAATAGACATCATTGCCCGGGAGGGGGAAAGCCTTGTCTTTGTCGAGGTGAAATCCCTCCCGAGCGGAACTGCCGAGACTCTTGCAATCGAGCTTGGCCCCCGAAAGAGAAGCCGGATTATCAGGACGGCAAAGTATTTTCTTTTAGAGCATCCAGAATACTCAGCATGCCTCATCCGCTTTGATGTGATAGCCCTCGACGTACCGGGACTTGAGAGCATCTGCCACATGAAGGATGCTTTCTCAGAATCCGGAATTCTTTAGTTCAATCAGCTCCTCCATTCCTTGAGCTGCGCATCTATCAGTTCCGATGCTTCCTCTAGTATCCGTTTCTCCTCTTCTTTGCCCGTGGGGCTGTCGTAGACTTTGAGCACTTTAACCCGGTAAGCCCCTTTGGAAAGGTTCCTCAGTATGCGGAGAATGTGCGACAGCTTCCAGCCGCCGTCCAGCGCGCAGACCGCGACGGGCAACTTGACCGTGTTCTCTACCATGCGGAAGCCCGCCGCGTAGAACTTGCCCAGCTTTCCGTCCTTGCTCCGTGTTCCTTCCGGGAAAATCAGGGGAAGAATCTGCGGGTCCGAATTGACCCTGCTTCCGAAACTCCTGAGCGTCTCCATCGCCTGCATGGGGCTTCCCTTGCGGGGAATCATACAGTGCCCCTGGCTCTTGAGCATTTTGCCGACCATCGGGACTTTTGACAGGCTGTCCTTGGCAACGAAGCGGACTTTCTTGTCGCCGAAGTAAACCAAGTATACGACGATGTCCATCAGGCTCTGATGGTTTGACAGGATGAGGAACTGATCGGGCATATCCTTCCTGCTCTTTTTGTCCGCGTCTAAATTGAATCCCATGTAGAGGCCCAGTACCGCGAATACCTGCCGTGCGCACACGTTTGTTATGTAGTTTGACCAGAAGAGGGAAGCCTTGCGGCTGAAGGGGTAGCATATCGTCAGCATGAGGGTCGGAAAGGCGACGATGCTGAACAGGCAGATAATCGTAAGGATGCTAAGCATGCATGCAAGTATATAGAAGAAATGCCTCTCTGTCCAGAATCTTCAGGCCCAGAATCGCCTTTCCGCCGAGACAATCTGGTCGAGCGGGTTGGCCATCCGCCGGGTCTCCGGTACGCTGGAGATGAAAACCTTTCCATAGTGCTTGGTAATTATCCGCTTGTCCAGCACGACGATGACCCCCTTGTCATCGCTCCGTCGCATCAGGCGGCCGAAGCCCTGGCGGAACTTTATCACTGCATCGGGGACGCTGAGCTCCATGAAGGAGGAGCCTCCCCTTTTCTCGATAGCCTCGCTCCGTGCGGCAAAAACCGGGTCTGAGGGGACGGGGAAGGGGAGCTTGACGATGATGACCTGGCTCAGGCTCTCTCCGGGCACGTCCACCCCCTCCCAGAAGCTTGAGGTAGCGAAGAGACAGCTTGTCTTGTCATCCTTGAAGCTCTCAAGCAGGCGGAAACGGTCGTCATCTCCTTGCTTGAGGCAGCTTATGCCTGCTTTCTCCAGCCGGGACCGGCAGCTCGTGTAAGTTTGCCGGAGGGACTCGTAGGAGGTGAACAGGACAAGCGTTCTTCCTCCCGAGGCTTCTATCAGCTCGGGAACCGCCTCGTCGGTGAACGTCTGGAAAAGCAGGGAATCCTGCGTGGGCAAGGGAGCGTCACCGGGCACGGCGAAGAGAACCCTGTTGCCGTAAGGGAAAGGAGACTCGAACAGGGCCTTGGAAAGCCTGTCTTCTTCTACTAAGCCCGCACCCGTCCGCCTCATCCAGTAGGAAAAGCTCCCCCCCGTCCGGAGCGTCGCGCTCGTGCATACCACTGAGTCCATCGGGGTAAAGACTCCCTCCACCATCATGCGGGAAACATCGAGGGGGGTCGCCGTGAAGCTCGCGAACCAGACCGGGCTTTCCCCGGCCTTCCGGGGGGGCAGCCGCTCTTTCTGGAAGTAGAAGACCTTGTCCGGATGCTCGTCCCACTCCGAGAAGTCCTTGAGCAGCTTGATGAAGCCCTCCAGACGGCGCATCACGCTTTTGGTCTCCCAGACGGCGGGAACGTCCTTGTCGTCATCGCTCAGATTATCCAAGGTCTCGTGCAAAAGGCCGGTCAAGTCTCCGATTGCTTCCTTGAGGGCGGCCGTAGCGGGGAACAAAGATGCGAGCGAGGGGGCCGTTAGCTCCGACAGCCTCTGCGAGTAGGATCTGTCCAGAAGGGAAAGGGCTGTCTCATCCAAATCTTCCATGCGGTCGGTGATTGACTTGACCGCTGCGGCGGCATTCGCGATAAAGGAATCGTCGTTGGTCAACAGGGAGACCGTCATCAGGAGGCCTGCCTTGCTGCTTTTTCTCGTACGGTAGAGGAGCCTGAGCTGCTTCTTGAGCTTGAAGGAGTTGATGGACTCGGAGAAGAAGCTGGTCGCGCTGTCCTCTATGCCGTGCGCCTCGTCAAAGACAATCCGCCGGTAGGGAGGGAGGACTGCCGTGTCGTCGTAGCCGCCCCCGTTCATGCGGCTTTCTATGTCCGCGAACAGCAGGTGGTGGTTCACCACGATGATCAGCGCATCTGCGGCTTCCTTGCGGGTCTTCATGACAAAGCAGTCTTCCCGGAAGGGGCACTTTCCCCCCATGCACGCGTCGCTCTCGCTGTTGACCCGCGTCCAGACGTTCTCCGGCGGAATCCAGCTGATGTCGCTGCGGCTTCCGGTCGCACTGTTCTTGGCCCATGCCGCAATGGAGTCGAACGCCGCCTGATCCTCGGAGAAGAGGTCGCGTTCCTCGCCCGCCTCCGTAAGACGGCGAAGGCAGACATAATTCTGCCGCCCCTTGAGCAGGACATACTTGATTTTCTTCCCTATGATTTTCTCTGCGGCGGGGATATCCTTCTCGACGAGCTGCTGCTGGAGGTTTATCGTTCCCGTCGATATGATAATCCGCTCTTTGTTGCTTTCTGCCCAGAGGAGGGAAGGTATGAGGTAGGCATAGCTCTTGCCGACCCCGGTTCCTGCCTCGAACACGCCGATTTTGTTCTCGTTGAAAGCAGCGGCGACCGATTTGAGCAGCTCTATCTGGCTGGGACGCTCCTCGTAGCTTTCGGATTTTTGGGCAAGGGGGCCGTCCTTGGAGATGTAGCGGGCGGCCTTGTCCGGATCCAGCTTCATCGTCTTCTTGGGCTTGACCGGTTCCAGGACGACATACACCTCGCGTATCTCGTTGTTGACGATGTAGAAGCCGAGCGAGCTGTCGGTCGCCCCCGCTGCGACTGCCTGATCTTCCTCGCTCGGGACAAGGACGCCTGACGGGTGGTTGTGGATGAGGACATGGCCTGCCCGCGCGGTGCTCGGATTGACGATGACGGAATTGATGTTCCCCCGCGAGCCGACTTCGGCGGAGATTACAATGCCATCCTCGTTTATTCTGCCCGCCCAGAAAACCTCATTGCCCCCGGCTTCCGCGACATCCTGCCGCATCTTTGAAATGACGGAGGATTTGAATCTTTTTGAAGCGTCCATCAGATAGACAGGTGAATTCAGGGAAAGGCCTTACGGATGCATGCCCGGCGGCCCTTCCCTGCGGGAGTTATTTCTTCCCGAAGAGGGACTTCAAGGCGGTCAGGAGGCCTTTCTTGCTTTCCTTCTTCCTGCTGGCCGGAGCCTGCGGTGTCTTGCCGGCTGGCCTCTGGCTTCCCTTCTTGCCTTTGGAAGAAACGGTGCGGGCATTAGAGCGGGTGGTCTTGTTGCCTTCATCATTCCCGCGTCCTTTCCTGCCTTTGCGCGAACCGTTCTTACCGGACGAGGGCTTCTCGCTGCCGGAGGCGCTTGCCGCCGGGATGGAGGAGGCGAACTTCTCCTTATACCGCTTCATCCTCTCCTCGCTGCTCATCGTCGCAAGCTCGGCTTCTTCCTCGGCGGAGAAGACGCGTCTGTCGCGCCTGTACTCGGACTTGGCCTCCTCGTTGCGCTCGGAGTAGCGTCCGCGCCCGCGCCCACCAGACCGGCCTTCATCGCCCCGGCCGTGACCACGACCGTCGGAACGGCCCCGCCCGCGCCCGCTGCGCTCGTACTCAGCCTGCCTGCGGCGGCCGAACTCGCTCGTGTCGTTGTACTCCTCGTGGTAGTTCTCCGTGCGG
>CACYDQ010000136.1 GCA_902773215.1 uncultured Spirochaetaceae bacterium
CCTGCACTGCCGGAGGATGCCTCCCCGCCCGGGCTGTTGTAGACCGGGCCATAGGAATCCGAGCCGCCCCCGTTCCCGTTGCAGGAAATGAGCATGACTGTTATAGAAGAGAATATGGCAAGAACAAAAGCTGCGTATGCCCGGAAGCGCAGGGTTTCCACTTTTATGTATCCTATACAAACTCTATAGGCTCTCCCCCTGCGTGTCAAGACCTGGATTTCACCGGCATAAGAGGAGTCTTTCCGGGCTGGAGCCGGGGAAGCTACAGCCCGTAGCTCCGGGCCAGGGTCCTGAAGTAGGCCTCAAGGTCAGCAGGAAGGGCAACGGCCTCTATCCTCGCGTTCCTGCCGTCATTCTGGCGGTCAAAGTCATAGGTATACACCAGGTAGAGCCTGCCGTCAAGGATGTGCAGGGAATCGTTCATGCCGGAGCTTATCAGCCCGTCGTCGCTCTTCTTGTAGAAGACGACCTCCGGGACGGCCCCGCCCGGCATGGGAAAGCTGACTTTCTGTATGCTGGAATTCTTCGTGTCGTTGAAAGGTTCGTAGCAGTTTGCCTTGCAGAAGCGGATGAGGGCATCGAAGTTTGCCGCGCTGGCACCGGGCACGGTCCTGACGACCCGGTCCGTCTGATCCGTCCCCGTACCGCAGTAGTAGACCCAGTGGGACGAGCCGTCGGCATAATAGCTCTCGGCGGCTGACTTCTGCCCTTCCAGGCAGTAAAGGAAATTCACCGAAGGGTTCTCGTTCCGTATCGTGGAATAGGCCAGCAGGGTCAGGCTGGCATGAGGGGGACGGTAGTAGACCCGCTTGTCGTCCTCCCTGATTACGTCGGCGGGGGACTTCTCATAAACGTTGAAAAGGAGATCCTCGTTGTAGAAGCCGCGCACGTAGATATCGTCGTCCAGGGCCACCCGCGAAGGATACCTGAGATCCTCAAGCTTCTCGGAAATGCCGTCGAGCACGTCATTCGCAGCGTTCTTGCAGGAGATGAACGGCAGGGCCAGCAATGTCAGAAGCGGAAACAGAATCTTCGTTCTCATAACGTTATTTTACTGAATCCGGGGCGTAAATTCAAGGCGAAGCTTTACCTGTCCTTAAAGCACAGGTCTACCTCGAAGGTCCCCTGCCTGGTTATGAAGGGGACGGCGATGATTTTCGTGTTCCTGGGCCAGGTTATCTCGTGGTTCGGTCCTGACAGGACGAAGGGGGCGGACACCGAGATGTTCCTGTTCGTTATGGCGGAGACGGCGTTTCCGGTTATGATGTTCGTGAACTCGGTGACGAGATCCTTCTCCATCGCGTCCTTTTCCTCGTCAGTGTCAACCGTAACGCCGGAAATCTCAAGCATCTTGCTGGCAAGGAGCTTGTGCAGCCTGAACGCGACTATGCCTATCTCATCCCCCGAAACGCCGACAATTCCCGAAATCTCCCACGGGTGGGTCCCGATCGGGTTGAGCAGGTAGGGATCCTTGTTCTGGGGAGCGATATTGAACATCTGAGAGAAAGCGTCCTGACATGAGGATAAAAACGGATTCAAAAGTGATACGTCCATATCGATATAGTGTACACCCTATTCCGGGATATTTCCACTAAAAAATGAAGGAAATTGTTTTTTCCGGGAAAACTCAGTTCTCCCTCAGCACCCGCGTCCCGCCGTCCCCCTCCCGCGCATAGACATACAGGCTGTCGCGGTCGCTGTTCAGGGCAAGGAAAACCCCGTCGTCCCCGGACTCTATCAGGATGCAGTCGCCCGTCACGAAATTCTTGCGGAGCGAGGTCAGGTCCCCCGGCAGGAGGCTGGCGGCTTTCTCGTCACCGCCGTCCATGCCCTCGCCGTCATCCATGGCCCAGTCCATGCCGCCGTTCACGCCGATGGAAAGGGGCAGGGAAGTCTCGTTGTAGATTATCACGGTCGTTATCCGCGTCTTTCCCGAGTTGAAGTAGAGGGCAAAAGAGCTTTCCGCCACGAGCGGGACGGAAAGAAGGACGAGGAGGATCAAGACGGTCAGGACAGGATGCTTCCGGCTCATCTCCTCCAGTATACCACAGAAAGGGGCAGCACGCCAGAGAATCTTTAATCCTGCTTACGGCAGGCTTGTCAAGGGAGGGGCATCAGGGCTTCCGCTCCCTCCCCTAGCCCTCGTAGAGCGACAGCTCGGGGTACAGCCCCTGTATGAACTTGAAGTGCTGGTCCCGCGTCCAGAGGGGGACGTCGTACTTTATGGCGGTGAACGCAATCAGCGCGTCCGCGAGCGGCACCCGCAGGCCGTTCTGGCGGAGCGTCTGCAGGAGGAAGCCCGTACCCTCCCAGTCATACTCGTCGTTGGGAAGATTATCAAAAGTCCCGAACGCCTTAAGGTACTCATCCGTCTCGTCCTCAGACCGTGCGCCCTGAAGAAGCTCCGTCCGCACGGGCCCGCACAGCGCAACATCCATTGAATCGATTTTTTTTGCAAGGTCGGACTCCCGTGAGCGGAAATAGTCTATAAGCACATTTGAGTCAAGCAAAACCATATCAGCCCAGCCTCCGAAGCTCGTTCACTGCGTCCTCGTCAACGTTAATCGGACCTATCTCGTCCATGACGAATTTCCGGTCCAGCTTCCGTCTCGGCGGAATCGGCGGCGGGACGTTCTGGCGGATACGCTGGATAAAGGCCTTGCGCTTCTCCTCGGCCTCCTTGCTCTGGATAATCCGCACGGGCCGGGAGGCAAGCTTTGCCAGCCGGTCATAATCTTCCACCGAAATCATCACGCATTCGGGGACATTGTTCTTCACGATGACGCGGATTCCCTCGGCCTTCACCTCTTCAATCACCTTCCCGGTCTCGCCCTTGTTCAGCCGGCTTATCGGCACGAACGCATACAGCAGTTTCGCCGCCGTATCAACGTCATATTTCATGTCTAACATATCCTGCCTCCCGCAGATTGATTTACCAGACGATATATCGATAAATATAATTGTACGTCACAGGAACAGATTTGTCAACAAAAAAACAAGAAGGGCGCACGGGTCAAAGGCGGCTTTCCTGCCGGCCCGCGCCTTCCTGAGAATCCTGCCAGTGCCAGACCGGCCTGGCGAGGGCGGAGCTGAAGGGCTGCCTCCGGCGGAAATCCGGCAGCCAGCTCGTGTCGTCGCTGAGGTCCTGGTAGAAAAGGTACTCGAAGCAGTAGGAGTCTATGAGCGTGCGGAGTTTCTTGTCCTCGTCCGTGCTGACCAGGCGGTTCTGGAAGGCGGCGAGCGAGTCTTTGCGGGCGGCCAGCTCCTGCTCGTCCCCCTCGAAGGGAACGGGCGTGTACTGGGACATCAGTGAAATGCAGGCCCGCCCGTCGGCGTGGGCCTTGAGGTAGTCCAGCACCATCACCGTGTCGTCCATCCTGCCCGGCAAGAAGAGATGGCGGATGATGACCCCGGAAAGAATCTTCTCCCGCGTCTCCCCTCCCCGCTTGATTTCTTCTATATGCAGGGGGGCAAGCGACAGCATCCTGCGGATAGCCCGCTTGGCGGCGGCAGGGTAGTCCTCCGCGCCGAAGAGGCTCCGGCTCATCATGGGGTTCAGGGTCTTGAGGTCGGGAAGCCAGATGTCGACGAGGCCTTCCAGCAGGTCAAGGCTTTCGGGCAGCTCATACGCGCTGGAGTTCCAGGCGACGGGGAGAGAGAGGCCCGCTTCCTTGGCGGCGCGGATGCCCTCCGCAATCGCGGGGATGTGGTGGCTGCCCGTCACGAGGTTGATGTTCTCCGCCCCCGCCTCCTGCAAGGACAGACATATCCGGGCGAATTCGTCTGAGGAGATTTCCCTGCCCATCCCCTGCTGCGAGATCTGGTAGTTCTGGCAGAAGGAGCAACGGAGGGTACAGCCGGTAAAGAAAATCGTCCCGCTCCCCCCGAAGACGGTCAGGAGCGGCTCCTCGCCGAAGTGCAGGCAGGCGGACGCGGCGCGTAATCCGGCGGCCTCGCCGCAGAGGCCTTTCTGCCCCCCTGCCCTGTCCGCCCCGCACTTCCGGGGGCACTGGCGGCAGGAAGCGTACAGGCCGCTCGTGGCAGTTTGATTAGATGAAGACATCCTTTACCGCGGCCTTGAACTTCTCGCCCCGGTCAAACTCGTTGCTGAACATGCCGAAGGAGGTGCAGCCCGGCGAGAAGACGACGGGAAGCGACGTGTGCTGGCCGACGGGCCCGAAGACCTTCTTTGCGTCCGGGGCAGAAAGCCGCTCCCTCAGATCCGTCAGAAGCTCCTTTATGGAAGGATACGGCCCCATGTAGCTGACCCGCCCCAAGTCCAGGAGAGGAATCAGCTTGTCCGTGCCGGTGCCCTCCAGAAGGTACAGCTGCCGCGGCTGATGCTTGCTGCCGTCCTCCCCGCTCAGCGTGCGGGCCAGCGGACGGAAGTCCAGGTTCTTGTCCGTGCCTCCCGCGATGAGGACGATTCCCTGCTTAAAAGACTGGCTCGCGACGGCGGCAGACTCTGGCACGGTGGAGCAGCTGTCGTTGTAGAAGGTCAGCATCCTGCCGTCCTTGTCGTTCTTCCACTTGTGGCATGCCTCAAGCCTGTGGGGCAGGCCCGGCCATGTCGCCAGCACGTTGCATATCTGCTCGGGGTTTATCCGCATCAGGTGCAGGGCAAGGGCGGCCTTGAGCGCGTTTATCCTGCCGACAGGGCCGGGAACGTCCAGCTCCTTCAGGAGCCGCTCGTGAATCACGCCCTTAATGACGGACTGCTTGCTGCGAAGGGCCTCGGGCAGGTTGGCCCAGCCCGTAATCGTGCCGTCCCGCTCCTTCTTGAGGAATGCTCCCCAGACATCGCGGGGCAGGACGGACTGGCTGTAGCGCAAGACGGTTCCCCCGGTCTCGCGGGCAAAGTCGTCCCCCCAGCATTTGCAGCCTTCCTTGGGGAAAGCGCACTCGCTCAGGTAGCCGTCCTCGTCCGCATCCAGAATCGTAAAGTCGCCGCTCCCCTGATCGGCATAAATCAGCCGCTTGTCATCGACGTAACTGTCCATGTCGCCGTACCAGTTCTGGTGGTCGGGGAGGATTTTAGTGATGATGGCGACCTTGGGCTTGAGGAGCTTCCGGCCCCGCAAATCACGCAGCTGCCAGCTGGAAAGCTCCAGCACGACCGGCGTCGTCCCGTTGGTCTCTTCCAGGAAGGACAGGGGGCTTACGGTGATGTTGCCGCCAAGGAAGGCGGAGTAACCCGACTTCTGCAAGCCGTAATGTATCGCCGAGGCGGTGCTGCTCTTGCCCTTGCTGCCGGTGACAGCTATGATGGTGGACTTGCAGAAGCGGAGGAAGACGCTGAGATCCGTCTCCACCGCCTTGGCGGCCTCAAGGTACTGGTTGCCCTCGAACTTCACCCCGGGGGTCTTTATGACGCAGTCCGCGCCCGTGAAGTCCTCCATGCGGTGTTGTCCCAGCACGTAGGTCAGGCGGCTCCTGTCCAGGGAGGGGTCATTCGTTATGGAGAGGATGGTCGACTCCAGCTCCTGCCGGCTCTTCATGTCGGTCACGGTGACGTAAGCCCCGTGGCGCAGGAAGAATTTGACGCTCGCCTCGCCGCCACCGTTCAGGCCGAGCCCCATAATCGTGACGCGCTTGTCCTTTATGTCCTCAAGGCTCTTGAAGTAGCAGCCTTCCGGGTAGACATGAACGGTGTTCCCCATAGCGATTCTCTCTCCTTACAGTTAATTCAGCGCATCCGCAAAGCCCCCGGCGGCAACAAGCGCCGGGGAACCCTGCGGCATTTTCTTCTATAATCTATTTATTTCTTCAGCAGCGCGGCGAAGGGATTGTAGTACATTCCGTCGTCGGAACCGCCGTACTGCCTGTCGCCCCTCGGAGGCCTGCCCCCGCTCCGGCCCCTGCCGGAATCAGAAGCTCCGTCCTTGCCCGCCTTGCCAGCCGCCAAGGCAGCGGCTGCCGCGGACCCCTTCTTGACGACGATGACCCGCTTCTTGCCGGAGGACGAGGGCTTGGCCGCCCCCTGGGGCTGACCCGCACGGTCTGCGGCATCGCTCTTGAGCGAGAGGCCTATCCTCATGCGGTCGGGGTCAAGCGTCAGGATGGTGAACTCCTTCACGTCGCCGACCTTCACCACGTCCATCGGATCCTTGACGAAGGAATCGGACAGCTCGCTGATGTGGACGAAGCCGGTCTCATGCAGGCCGATGTCGACGAACGCACCGAAGTCCACGACGTTCTTTATCTTGCCCGTCACCTTCATGCCGACCTTGAGGTCCTCAAACTTGACGACCCCCTTCTGCATGATCGGGGCAGGATATCCGTCGCGCGGGTCACGGTTGGGCTTTGCCAGCTCGTCGATGATGTCGTTTATCGTCATCTCGCCGACAGAATATTTCTCCTCCAGCTGCTTGCGGAGCTCGGCGGTAATCTTCTCCTTCTTCTGCACGAGGGGGAGCAGCTCGCCCGCGACGGCATAGTTCTCCGGGTGCACCCAGGTGTTGTCGAGCGGGTTGGAGCTTTCCGGTATTTTCAGGAAGCCCGCGCACTGCTCGAACGCCTTGGGCCCCAGGCCGGAGACCTTCTTGAGGTCGTCGCGGCTCGTTATCTTGCCGTTCTCGTCGCGGTACTTGACTATCTTCTTGGCGAGCGAGGAGTTGATGCCGGACACGTACTTGAGCAAGGAGGCGGAGGCGGTGTTCAGGTTCACGCCGACCTGGTTGACGACCGAGCCGACCACCTCGTCCAGCGTGTCGGACAGCTTCTTCTGGTTCACGTCGTGCTGGTACAATCCCACGCCGATTGCCTTGGGGTCGATCTTGACCAGCTCGGCGAGGGGATCCTGCAGACGGCGGCCCATGCTGATTGCGCCACGGATCGTCAGGTCAAGCTCGGGGAACTCCTCGCGGGCAATGTCGCTCGCGGAGTAGACGGACGCGCCGGACTC
>CACYDQ010000137.1 GCA_902773215.1 uncultured Spirochaetaceae bacterium
CCCGTAACGGTCAACTGATATGAGGTGGTGGAATTCCCAAAAGTCACGGTCCAGCTGCCTTCTATCGTGGCATTCCCGATTATCGCCACCGCCAGGGCCGCCGGACTGCTGTAGGTTCCCGTCAAGTTCGGTGACGTACCGCCTTGGGCAAGCGTTATGCTTCCGCTTGTGGAATTGCCGGTAAGAATGCAATACTGGTACATACCGCCGTTCACGGTGATGGGATTCGCGTTGGCCTTAAACGCAAAGGTACCCGTGCTGCTGGGACTGGCCGTGCCGCCGCTTGAGCCAGAGCCGGAGCCGCTGGACGTCCCCGAACTGCTGCTGGACGAGCCGTTCCTGTTGCTGGTCGAGCCTATAAGAGGCGCGTTCTCCGAATCCCCGGTCTTGTACCAGTCATCGTTCCAGTAGTCACAGGACACGAGCATGGCCACGCAGGTAAGTGCGGCTGCCAGGATGGGCAGGATTTTACTCGTCTTTTTCATAAGAAACTCCTTTACCTTTATTTGGTATGTATATAAAAAGCCCCCGTGAGCACGGCAGTCCGCGCCTTCCGAGGGCAATTTATGAGGATATGGAGAATGTCTTTTGCTAGATGTACCCGCTAGGGCATAAGAGGGGCCACAGGCCATTATCAGAGAAACGCCCCGCGTGTCAAGTACTTTTGGCCGTTTTTTCACTTTTTTTTCCTTTTTTTCCAACAGCTCCAGTCTCGTTATGCAATAGTATACCGCGTAGGAAAAAGAAAAAACAGTGATTTTCAATCATAGTTTTGTTGCAATAATGCAACTCCTCCGCGCGGGACGGCAGGGAGGCAGGGGCTTCCCGCCCCGGGCAGCCCTTCAACAGAACGCGAGGGGGTGAGGCAGATTTTGACTCCAGGGCGGGATAGGGGGCGGTGCCCCTCCCCTGCTCGGTAGCTTGCGCCCCGGAAGTCTGCCCTGTGTGCATGTTTCCCGTCCGCCCCAGCCTCGTCACATCGCCCGGTTCCGTTGCCCCCTTGTCCGGCAAATATGACATTCCTGTCTTTTTGCCACGGATGTATATATTGGCGGCAGGAAAAGAAAACGAGGCTTTCATTTTTCCGCCGCCTGTAGTACACTGGAGGAGGCTGGAAGTGGCGAAAGATGAAAATTTCCCTGTGGCAGTGCGCCCGGAAGGGCGGGGCTGGGAGGGCGGCGGCCCAAAGGGCAAAAGTCCTGATACAAGGCCGGGGAAGAAGGCGAAACGCACGGGCAGGACGAGGTTTCGGTCCAAGGCCCGGCACAACCACAAGGACAGTCGCTTCCCTTCGGGAAGCAATGACTTTCTGCTACGCAGAAAATCACGTGATGCAGACAGATTTGCCGTATAATGCGTTGACGGGGAACTCGTACACGGAGGCGGACGGGCTTGAGATTGTGACGCTGGAGGATGCGGTCTATCTTTCTCGGAAGAACGACTGCGAGGTCTGTGTCCAGTCGTCGCTCGCCCTGTTCGAGCAGCAGAGTAGCTGGAATCCCAACACGCCGCTTCGCGGACTTCTCTACTTTGCCGCCGAATACGAGGGCTGGCTTGCGAAAAACAAGAAGTACGTGTATTCCGGGAATCTGGTGAAGATTCCTTCTCCCGCCTACTTCGTCCTGTACAACGGGACGGAGAGGCAGGAGGAGAAGATGGAGCTGCGGCTTTCCGATGCCTTTGAGAAGCCGTCGGAGGGCTATGAATGGACGGCACATGTGGTCAACGTGAACGCGGGCCACAACGTCGGCATTCTGAGCCGCTGCCAGCTTTTGGGCGAGTATGCGGACTTCATTGCGGACGTACGGCAGGAACAGGCGGCCGGGAAGCCTTTGACAACGGCAGTCGATGCGGCGGTGGACAAATGTATACGGAAGGGCGGGAAGCTCGCGGATTTTATGAGGAAGCACAAGGCGGAGGTAAAGAGGATGTATTGGTTTGAGTATGATGCGAAGCTGCACGATGAGGTCCTTCAAGAGGAGGCGTTTGAGGAGGGACAGAAAAGGGCACTCCGCAACTTGATGGCCAAGTTGTCCATGACGGTTGAACAGGCAATGGATATTTTGGATATCCCTGCGGAGGAGCGGGAGAAGTATGCGGCAATGCTGAGGGAGGACACGACAATGGCCACGGCAGGGGTGTGACGGGCAGGGCGGTGCACGCCGCGGCGGGGACGCAAAAAAGCCCCGGCAGCCGAAGCCGCCGGGGGACGGGCCGACGCTATCCGCAGCGCAGGCTACTGCTGGAGAGTATAGGCTACACCGCCTGAGTTCGAGAGGGTTGTGGCGTTCGTTATCAGCAAGTAGTCACCGCACATACCATAGAGCCAGTTTCAAAAGTATTAGCGGTCTCGGCTAAAAAAAGCTTCCCAATGTGTTATAATGGTAATTGAAAGAGTTTTGTTTTTATGATTGCTATGCATACACTATTACTATGGTATGCAACCCACCTTTTCTGACAATTCGCGGGGAAATTCACGGATAAATCTGTATTATACAGTGCGCACCCAGTGACAGCGGGCGAACGGGGGACAGCCAGATTCTCGCCAGCCCCCACGTTCGCGCAGCGAACGTGGGTCACACACATGTCCATGCGCGGGTCATGCACACGTCCATGCAAGGGTCATGCACATGCCCATGCGCGGGTCATGCACACGTCCATGCGAGGGTCCTGCACACGCCCATGTGCAGGAGCATACTCTAGCTAGATTGTGATTTATACTCTGGTAAGGCGGGAATTCATACTCCAGATAGGGAGAGGTGCGCACTCCAGCTGGATGGCGGGCACGGATACCCCGACTGGCCGGGGATTCAAGCCCGGCTCGATGAAGAGGGATAGACTATACAGGAGATAAAGCTTCAAATCAACAGGGCAGATGGCAATCGCAGGTATAATTTTTTGTTTTTACCCGACCTCTTCCTAGCACCCCACTACTTTCCATTCGCTGATGTTCTTCTGCTCGCTGGAGAACACCGCCCCCACCTTGACGAGGGTGCGGGAATCTGCCGAGTAGGGGGTGGCGTATCCCTGTGTTTCTATCTGGGCGAGCGCCTCGTCCGCGCTCCCGTCCCGCTTGAACTCAAAGATGTACACGTACTTGTCCGTCTCCACGATGCAGTCTGCGCGTCCTTTCGCCGTATGCTGCTCCACCTGCACGAACTGGCCGAGCAGCAGGAAGGTCAGGAAAATGACGTTCTGGAAGTCCCGCTCAAGCATCATGTCGTCCACATTACCGCTTGCATAGGGGAGGCGGGCAAACAGGGCGGTAAAGCGGTCGCGCAGCCCGTCCGTGTTGCCCGCCTTTATGTCCCGCCCGAAGCTCCGCACGTCAAGCGGGCTCTCCCCGTGCAGGTATTCGGGGGTCAGGCTTGCAGTGAAGCCGTATTTCACCTCGTCGTTTGGATAGCCCAGCGTGAGGCTGTCAAACTCGCTGTCGTAGCCCTTTATGGTCAGGTAGCCGGACTGGTAGAGGAGCGGCACGATGTCCGGGTTGTCAGGCCGGTAGTCGGAGATTGCGTCCTCGGAGCTGTACAGGCTGCCGTCGCTGAACGAACGTGGGTTGAAGTTCATCTCCTTGAGCCGCCTGACGAGGAAGGTCGGCGTGCCCGTAGCAAACCAGTACTTTCCGAAGTCCCTCTTGCTGAACGCGTTTATCAGGCTGAAGGGGTTGTAAATGTCCGGTGAATCCTTGGAGAAATGGTAGCCGTCGTAGAGCTGTTTGAGCCGGGCAAGGCAGTCTTCC
>CACYDQ010000138.1 GCA_902773215.1 uncultured Spirochaetaceae bacterium
CCCGAGCAGGGTACAGGCCTGGTTCGGGGAATATTTTCGGAGCAGCCGTGTGCTCACGAATGCGGTCAGCATGAAGCCTGAAAGCCCCCAGAGCCCCCAGTACTGGAAGGTTGCCGGCAGGAGGGGGGAGAGCAGCTTGAAAAAGACTGCGGGCAGGGGGATGGAATCGGTGAAGATGACCGAAATTGACGTGGGGTAGGTCAGCGTGTCCGACAGGCCCAGGGGGAAGGTCCAGCCGCTGTTCCGGTAGCCCTCCCAGCCGATGTAGTGCTGGGACAGGTCGCCGCCCGCGAGCAGCCAGTCATCGTAGAAGGGGTTCAGGATTCGTGTCCCGTATATGAGAATAAAGCAGGCCGCGCCCAGAAGGAGCGGGGCTATGACCGTGAAAAGGCTTTCGTTTGTCTTGCCGTTCAGTTTCTGCATGTCCCGACAGCATAGCACGTAGGGGCGGATTGGGCAAGGACGCGTTTTTTTGCGGACCGAAAAAATATCTTGAATTCCTATGAATATGCCTTATAATAGGGAGTATGAAGACTTTCAAGCTGACTTTCCCGGACAACTCCTCTATAGAGGTTCAGAATGAGATAACCCCTGTGACCCTGCTCAACCGCTTTGAGGACAAGGGGCGTGCGATTATGGCCGTGAAGGTGAACAACGAGATTTGTTCCCTCTACAGTCCCATCCGCGTCACTGCCCGGGTGGAGCCGGTGTTTCAGGATACGCCTGAGGGGGCGCAGATTTACCGCCGTTCCCTCTGCTTCGTGCTCGCGGCGGCCTCCCACAAGATTTTCCCCGGGGCCAGGCTCCTCGTCGGCCACAGTTTGGGCTACGGCTACTATTACACGATAGAGAATGGGCATCCGATCGTGCAGGAGGAGCTGGACCTGCTCAGGCAGGAGATGCAGCGCATTATCGAAGCCGACGAGGTGATACGGACTGACTACATCTCCTACTCGGAGGCATGCGAGCTTTTTGAGCGGCTGGGGCTGACCGAGACCCGCAAGCAGCTGAACTTCCGCTGCCCCGCTTACATCCGCGTGAACCAGCTGGGGGATTTCTCCGACCTCTACTTCTCGCCCCTCGTCGCCAATACGGGGATGCTGAAGCTCTTTGAGCTGAAACTCTACAAGGGAGGCTTTTTGCTCCGCTTCCCCCGGCACGAGAACGCGTCTGCCCTGCCTCCCTTCGAGGATCAGCCCAAGCTCTTCGAGATATACCACCGCTACAAGGAATGGGGCAAGCGGCTCAACGTCACGTCCGCGGCCTCGCTCAACGAGCTTATCCACGACCGGAAGGTCAACAGCTTCATCGACATAACGGAGACATTGCAGACCAAGTGCATGTCGGACATTGCCGAGCAGATTCACCAGAAGTCGTCTGTCCGCGTCGTCCTCATCGCGGGCCCGTCATCCTCCGGCAAGACGACGACGAGCAAGAAACTGGGGCTGCAGCTGGAGGCAATCGGCTACGTGCCCAAGATAATCAGCCTGGACTCCTACTACCTGAGCCGGGACAAGACCCCGCGCGACGAGAACGGCAACTACGACTACGAGTGCCTTGAGGCTCTGGACGTGGAGATGCTCAACAGGAACCTTGTCGATCTCTTTGACGGCAAGACCGTGCAGCTGCCCTCATACGACTTCCACAAGGGCTTGAGCTACTTCAAGGGCGACACGATGAAGCTGGAGGAAAACGACATCCTCGTTATGGAAGGAATCCACGGGCTCAACGACAAGCTGACCCCCCTCGTCCCCGCCGACAAGAAGTTCAAGATTTACCTGTCGGCCCTGACCCAGCTGAACCTGGACGACCACAACAGGATTTCCACGAGCGACAACCGCCTTATCCGCCGCATTGTCCGCGACTCCCAGTTCCGGGGCAAGAGCGCGGCGGACACGATTGCGATGTGGGAGAGCGTGCAGCGGGGGGAGCGGCTTCACATCTTCCCCTTCCAGAACAACGCGGACGCGATGCTGAACACCGCCTTGGACTACGAGATTCCCGTCCTCAAGGTCTACGCGGAACCGCTCCTGCGCTGCGTCACGCCCTTGCAGCCTGAGTACAGCGAGGCCGACCGGCTTTTGCAGTTCCTCAGCTACTTCTCAACGATTCCGGCGACCGCCGTTCCGAACCGTTCGATTATTCGCGAGTTCATCGGCGGATCCGCCTTCCACTATTGATTCGCGTTACTGATTCACGGTGGGCTTTTCAATCCGGTAGAGGGTAAAGCCTCCGCCGGAAAAGGCTTCCTCAAGGCTGAGTCCTTGGGGAAGCCCTTCTTTTATGGACAGGGGAAAGCCGTGGTACTGCCCGCTGAAGTCCAGCAGGTAATCGAATTCGTGTAGCTGCGAGACAAATCCGTCCGCCTCTTCCTCCGCTTCCGCGCTGACCCGGTTTGCCGCAAGATACAGGACGCGGGGCTTGAAGAAGATGATTTTCGCGTCCTTACCCGTATTCTCCCTGATGTAGCGGTAGGCCGCCTGTGCTGCATCGCTGAATGCCTGGTAGTTTCCGCTCCTTCCCCGGCGCAGGTTCCCCGCCCCGAGACAGGCCATGACGCAGAAAAAGACGCAGGGAAGGAGCAGGGCAAAGACCCGGTAGCATCGTCTGAGGCCGGTGTCCTTCAGCCCCTCGTAGCCGTATGCCGCGAAGAGGAGCATGAAGGGCAGGATGGGGAAGAGGAATCGGAAGTCACGCGGGCCGGGCCAGATGATGTAGACCGCGAGCAAGCCCAGGCTGTAGATGACGCTTATCGCTTCTTCCTTAGCTTTGCGGATGAGCCCCGCCACGATGAGGGGGAGGGAGACGAGGTAGAGGGCTATGCGGATAACCTGCGGGCAGTGCCCGTGACAGCTGAAGAAGTCGCTGAAAAAGAAGGGGTAAGCGGTGGCGTTGCAGGCCAGCCCCTTGAGCGAGAAGGAGTCAAGGAAGCCCAGATCGGACCGCTCCGGCGAGGCGGGCAGGAGCAGCTTGTAAAGGACATAGAAGAAGCTGAATGAGGCGTAGAAAGAGATGTGGGCGGAAAGGCGTGTGCCGCAGAGCGATGCCGTCCAAGACTGGACGAGCCTGCTTTTCTTGCACAGACCCCGCACGAGCAGCAGTGCCTCGCTACAGGCAAAGGCGAGGAGCAGGATGAGCCCCTGAAAGCGGCAGCTGTAGGCGTACATGACGCAGAATCCCGCCGCTATGCCTGAAAGGCATTGTTTGGCCCTGTTTTTTTGCACGGAGTATATCTGATAGAAACACATCACCGACAGGCTGGAGAAGAGCAGGAAGGGGATGTCCGAGAGGATATTGTTTGCAAAGCAGAGCAGGGCCGGGCTTGTCGCGAGGATAAAGGCCGCGGCCATCGCAGTCCGGGGCTGCATGCGTTTGCGGTAGAAGAAGGAGATTGCTACGATGCACGCGGCAAAGCAGAGAATCATCGGGACTTTCAGGGCAAGGAGGTCAAGGCCCTTCGCCAGATAGAAGGGGGAGAGGAGGAGGGCAGTCCCGTACTTGTAGCCCACCTGCGGGCGGGCAGGATTGTCCTGTCCCGTCGCAAGAACCCGAGCCTGCGCGATGTATTCGGCAAAGTCGTCGCCCCAGGTATGCCCCCTGTCGATGAAGAGGGCTGCGAGCAGTACGGCGGTCAGGGCCGGGAGGGCGGTCAGGAGGAACGTGCTGACAGGGCGGGAACGAGCGGGGAGGCCGGGGGCAGCGGTGTTCCCATTTTGCCCGCCGGAACGCCGCATCTTGCTGTCCGCTATGAGCAGGAGGAAGCAGAGGGCTGCCCCGGCAAAAAGAATAGCTGCCAGTCTGGGAGAAATTCCGCTGACAGAAGCGAGTGCCCAGATGCCGAGGGCGGCGAAAACAATCTCCCAGCAGAACTCTTTTATCTTCCGGAGCTTGACGGAGATGAAAACGACGGCGTATGAGCCAAGGGCTGCTATGCCGTAGAGAAATATGATTCTGCCCCAGGCGGAGAAGCGGGCATGCCAGACTTCCTGCGTCAGCTCCCGACCCGCGAGCTTTTCCCCGAAGCGGACGATGGCCGCCTGAAACTGAGGCAGAATGAGCAGCACTCCTGCCAGGCAGGACAACAGCAGGATCAGGGGGAGGGCAGGGGAGAAAACAAAGCGCCCGACGCGGGCTTTTATGTCCATCTAGGCTTCCTTGAATTCCGCGCCGATTGCCCCCATCACCGGGTAGAATCGGGGGAAGCTGACCGAGCAGCACTCCGCGCCTTTGACCCTGACTGTCTCCCCTTCCGGGAGGGCGAGGCCCAGGCAGGACAGGGACATGGCGACCCGGTGGTCGGCGTAGCTTTCCACAGTGCCCCCGTGCAGGCGGAATGCCGGGTTCCTGCTGCCGTCCGCCAGAAGCGGGGCGTGTCCGTGCACGATCAGGTAGTCCGGCCCGGTCTCTATGTCCGCGCCGAGCTTGCCCAGCTCCTTCTGCAGGACTTCGATGCGGTCAGTCTCCTTGCGGCGACAGACTGCGATGTCTTCAATATATGTATCGCCTTCGGCAAAGGCTGCCACGACCGCCAGCGCACAGATTGCGTCGGGGAAGCCCGACAGGTTTACGTGCAGCTGCCCGCCGGGACAGGCCTCCGTGGAAAGCCGCCCGTTCCCGTTGTGTGCTTTTTTTCCACCCCTCGCAGTGAGGGTCGCCTTTTCCCGGTCTTCCTCTATGTCCGCTCCCAGCGAACGAAGGATGGGAACTATCGCGTCGTCACCCTGTATGCCGGAGAAGTCCGTGTTGTCTATCGTTATCTCGCTGTCCGTCAGCAGGGCGGCGATGAGGGGGAAGGCGACCGCCTCCCAGTCGCTCGGAACTGCCGCGTCAAATCCGGGGAAGATGCCTTTGCCCCGGACGCTGATGTGCTTGTAGTCGTCAGAGATGCTGACTTCCGCCCCGACTTTC
>CACYDQ010000139.1 GCA_902773215.1 uncultured Spirochaetaceae bacterium
GGACATGGCGGCATGCATCGTGACCTATGCCCTGATTGCCGCCCGCATCCAGAGGACGGAGAAGGACGTGAGCAACAACCTGCTTGCCCAGACGCTCAATCTTGCGAAGGCCACCAAGGAGAGCGCGGAGTACAGCCATGACCAGAACGCAGCCGTGAAAGAGATAGTCGCGACGATGCACGACTCCACGGAGCTTGCGGGCAACATCGGCGAGAGGATTAAGCAGGTGACGGCGCTTGCCGAGAAATCCCGGGACGCGGTGCTCTCGGGAAGCGAGGCCCTGCAGGAGAGCATCAGGGGGCTGACTGACATCAAGGCCTCGAACGTGCAGACCATAGAGGGTATCAAGGCGCTGAACGCAAAGATAGACGGGGTCTGGGACATCGTGGGCATCATAAACAATGTCGCTGACCAAACCAAGATAATCGCCTTCAACGCCGAGCTTGAGGCTTCCAGCTCGGGCGAGGCGGGCAAGAACTTCCATATAGTCGCGACCGAAATCCGCCGCCTGTCGGACAACATCATAGACAGCATAAAGGAAATCAAAAGCGTCATAGACGAGATACAGAAGGCTTCCGACACCCTCATCTTGGACAGCGAGCGGGGGACCCGGCAGATTGATGCGGGCTGCGAGAGCGCGAGGTCCCTGGAGGGTGGTTTCCAGAGCATTATGGGCTCCTCCAAGGCGACCGCTGACAGTTCACACGAGATTCTGGAGTATGTGAGTCAGATGACCAACTCCAGCGAGCAGATCTTTGTCACGCTCAAGCAGATAGCGCAGGGAATAGAGAAGTTTTCCGAGAACACGGCGAGTATCTCCGCATCTTCGGAGAAGGTCAAGGATATTGCGGGGCTCTTGTAGTAAAACAGGCTGAAATATTCTATAATGGGAAAAGAGGTTTGATGTAATATGACGATGACGTTCGTGCGGCGTTCTCTTGTTATGATAGGAACTCCGGTCGCAGTGTTCTTCATCCTGACCATCATTGTGGTGACGGGTTCCGTCTCCGGTTTTTCCAACAGGCAGACCGAAGCCTTCATGCAGGAGCACACTGAGAAAAGCGTCCTCACGCTGGAAAACGAGCTGATCGTCCCGATGCGGATGACAGAAGCGATAGCCTGGGTGTTCCGGAACGGATTCTACGGGAGCGACGAGGCCACGAACGAAGTGTTCGTCAATATGTCCCAGGCATACCCGAATTTTTCCGGCTTTTACGGTTGCCGCACGGACAAGACGATGTTCAAGGCTCCCACCTTGATCCTGCCCGACGGGTATGATCCCACGAGCCGGGGCTGGTACAAGGGCGCGGTCGTCAGGGCGGGCAAGATGTATTACTCCGACGTGTACGTGGATGCCTTTACCGGTGACCTTGTCGTGACCTTCTCTCAGGCGATTTACAAGAACGGGGATCTGGACGGCGTGGTAGCCTTTGACTACCCGCTGACCGACCTGCTCGAGATACTCGGCAGCTTGAAGACTAATGAGGGCGATTTGTCGTTTATCCTGTCCGCATCCGGCCATTTTTTTATGAGCGAGAAGTATTCCCCGGAGGAAAACATCATGACCGTGGAGGGCGGAGCCTACCGCGAGCTTGGGGAACACCTGCTTGAGCGGACGGGCGTCTTTGTGCGCGGAAAGATGGACGGCAAGAAATACCGCTTCATTGCCATGCCCATGGAGATTACGAGCTGGTACTACGTCCTTGGCAAGCTGGAGAAGGATGTGGGTGCGGGTTCCTCTACCGTCTCCCGTCTCCTGACCGTGGCTTTCCTCGTCCTTTTTGCCGTCATCATGGCGATTACGGCCTTCATCATGAAGCGGATGAGAGGCAAAGAAGGTCATGTCAGCGAACGTTTGCTTGATGAAGCCCGGAGTCTCGTCGTGTCTTCGGGCGAGAACGCATCCACGGCTCAGGAACAGAGCGCGGCGGTCAAAGAAATCGTTGCGACGATGGAAGACAACAACGCCCTGTCCGAGCAGATAGCGCAGAAGATAAAGGATGTGGCCGGGGTCGCGGGCAGCACGAACGCGAACGTCGCGGATGGCGTCGGCTACCTTGAAGCCAACGAGAGTCAGCTGAGCGAGATTGCCGAGGCCAACCTGACGACGATAGAGGGCATCAAGGCTCTGGGTGATAAAATCGAGAAAATCTGGGACATCGTCTCTCTGATTAACTCGGTGGCTGACCAGGCCAAGATAATCGCATTCAA